>CAPNGW010000352.1 GCA_948665105.1 uncultured Lachnospiraceae bacterium | reverse complement strand
GCCGTCTGGAAAAGGGTGTCAGCGAAAGCTGCATGCAGGCAGCCCAGGAGGCCATCGGAGGCGCAGATAATGTAAGCGGCGCCCTGTACTTTAGACGGGCCGACAGCGGTCATGACGGAATGGTTATCTGCTGTCACGTATTTTATTAGAAAATCACAGGAAAATGGCATTTTGGTCATGGATAATTCCAGAGCTGAAATGCCATTTTTTTGTTGTAATTTAGGTGGAAATATAGTAAGATGATGTATGAAAGCAGGAGGCCACAAACCGAAAGGAGGCGGGTCCAATGGAAGGAATCGTTTGGCTGGCAATACTGGTTATCATGGTGGTGATTGAAATTATTACCCTGGGTCTTACCACAATCTGGTTTGCCGGAGGCGCTTTGGTTGCATTTATCGCATCCCTGCTGGGTGCAGGCGTACCTCTTCAGGTAACATTGTTTGTTGTGGTATCCCTGGCGCTGCTGGCGGGAACAAGACCCTTTGCCCTTAAGTATTTCAACGGGGGCAGATACCGGACCAACGCGGAGAGCCTTATCGGCAAGGTTGCAGTTGTTCTGAAGGACATTGACAATCTTCGTGCCGAAGGAATGGTCCAGGTGGACGGCCAGGAGTGGACGGCACGTTCTCTGAATGATGTGCGGATTGCGGAGGGAACCGAAGTGGAGATAGAGGAAATCAGCGGCGTGAAACTTATTGTAAAAGTGAAAGAGAAAACGGAGGCATAAACAATGGAATATATCCCTATCATTGTACTTGTAATATTTATTATATTAATCCTGATTATACTGGCATCCTGCATTCGGATTGTACCCCAGGCCCACGCCATGGTTATTGAGCGTCTGGGCGGCTACCAGGGTACCTGGGGCGTGGGAATTCATTTTAAGATGCCCTTCATTGACCGGGTGGCGAAACGGGTGCTGTTAAAGGAGCAGGTGGTGGACTTCGCACCCCAGCCTGTGATTACCAAGGATAACGTAACCATGCGGATTGACACCGTGGTATTCTTCCAGATTACCGACCCCAAGCTCTTTGCTTACGGTGTGGAGAATCCCATCATGGCCATCGAGAATCTCACAGCCACCACCCTGAGAAATATCATCGGCGATTTGGAGCTTGACCAGACATTGACCTCCAGAGAGACCATCAACACCAAGATGCGGGCGTCTCTGGACGTGGCCACTGACCCCTGGGGCATCAAGGTCAACCGTGTGGAGCTTAAAAATATCATACCCCCCACCGCCATTCAGGACGCCATGGAGAAGCAGATGAAGGCAGAGCGTGAGCGCCGTGAGGCCATTCTCCGGGCAGAGGGTGAGAAGACCTCCACAATTCTTGTGGCAGAAGGTAAGAAGGAATCTGCCATTCTGGATGCGGAAGCAGAGAAACAGGCAGCTATCCTTCGTGCGGAGGCCAAGAAGGAGGCCACCATTCGAGAGGCGGAAGGACAGGCCGATGCCATCTTAAAGATTCAGCAGGCCAACGCCGACGGTCTTCGCTTCTTAAAGGAAGCGGCTCCGGACGGGGCGGTACTCCAGCTAAAGAGCCTGGAGGCATTCGCCAAGGCAGCTGACGGAAAAGCCACCAAGATTATCATTCCTTCGGAGATTCAGAGTGTTGCCGGACTGGTAAAATCCATCACCGAGGTGGCCGCAGACCAGAAATAACCGGAAGAAACCGTATAGCGTACACAAAACGGGCTGTCTGCCATACTGACAGCCCGATTATCATATCAGCAAAAGGAGAACAAGATGAATTTATCGGGACGCAATTTTTTGAAACTGAAGGATTTTTCCCCGGAGGAAATTACGTATCTTATCGGCCTTTCCGCAGAGCTGAAAGCCAGGAAGAAGCAGGGAATTCCCCACCAGGAGTTACAGGGGAAAAATGTGGCGTTGATTTTTGAGAAGACAAGCACCCGGACCCGCTGTGCCTTTGAGGTGGCGGCCTATGATTTGGGGATGCATGTGACGTATCTGGAGCCCAGTGGTTCCCAGATTGGCAAGAAAGAGAGTATCGCGGATACCGCCCGGGTATTGGGACGGATGTATGACGGCATTGAATACCGTGGCTTTGGACAGGAGATTGTGGAGGAACTGGCAAAGTACGCCGGAGTTCCCGTGTGGAACGGCCTCACCAATGAATTCCATCCCACCCAGATGCTTGCGGACATGCTGACCATTCAGGAGAAATGCGGAAAGCTTAAGGGGATTAAGCTGGTGTATATGGGTGACGCCCGCTACAATATGGGAAACTCCCTGATGGTGGCCTGTGCCAAGCTGGGCATAGATTTTGTGGCCTGTACCAGCAGTAAATATTTCCCCGCTCAGGAGCTGGTAGATTACTGTGAAGAGGTGGCCGGGGAGACCGGTGCCACCATCACCCTCACGGAGGATGTGGATAAGGGAGTCCGGGGGGCAGATGTGATTTATACGGATGTGTGGGTATCCATGGGAGAGCCCCAGGCCGTGTGGGAGGAGCGGATTGGAGAGCTGATGCCCTATCAGGTCAACAGCAGGGCTATGGAGCTGGCAGGAGAGCAGGCTATCTTCATGCACTGCCTTCCCGCCTTCCACGATTTAAACACCGCCATTGGCAAAGAAATCCATGGGAAATTTGGTATCACGGAAATGGAAGTGACGGATGAGGTGTTTGAGAGCAGCCGCTCTGTGGTCTTCGACCAGGCGGAGAACCGGATGCACACCATCAAGGCAGTGATGTACGCCACCTTAAAGAGGGATTAAGAAGCAGGACATGGAGACAGAGACTACTAAGGCTATAAGAGAAAGCAACGACGCTGCATTCCCGCCGGACGTGCTGACGGAGGCAGAGCTTACAGGCCTGTGTAAGACCCGGTGG
>CAPNGW010000351.1 GCA_948665105.1 uncultured Lachnospiraceae bacterium | reverse complement strand
CCATATCCTCCCAGCCTTCCTCTGCGCAAGGGCAGGTGTGGACTGGGTCCCCCCAAAAAGCCGACTGTGGCGGACCATCCTCCTCTCTGGCCAGGGAATATGCCAGTCTCACCCGACGGGCCGGATTCGTCCGGTACTCCAAAAACACCTTGTCGTGAAGCAGATATCGCCGCTTCAGGCTGCCCGGCAGATGCTGGTAGAAAGCAAAATACATCCGGCGGCCTGTAGTCTCTCCCAGCAGCTTCTTAAGAAGCTCCTCCTGCCCGGCCGTACGTTGCTTTCGTTCTGTCACCCACTTCAGATATGCCAGACGGCAACAGTCGTTCAATGGGTTTTCATAAAGCAGCTGCCTCTCCACACATTCAAAAATTCCAAGGGAAACCTCACTGCCCTCCACAAAATATCGATAAGAGAAATATGTAAGGCCAGCCATCAGCACCATCTGCCGCCCGCCTGCCCTAAAGCAGCTTAAAAATATCTCCTCCACGCCTTCCTGCCAGCCCCGGGTATACAAAAGCTGGGTGAGAAAACGCTCTTCCAGTCCCAGGGTGTCCAGCTCAAATTCCTGTGCCGCCTTCCACAAGGCTGCCAGCTCCTTAAGGCTGCCCTGAAAATGACAGCACAGATACCATAGAATCCGCTCCGTATAAGTTCCCTGCCGGAAAATCCAGGCACACGTATCTGTGAGCCCTGCCTCTGCCTCCCCGTCGCTCTCCATAATCCTGTCGTCCGCTTCCAGAAGCTGCCGGGAAAGGGACTGTCCTTTTGTGCCGTCCTCCTCTGTCCCTGTCCTCTGGCTGGAAGCTTCCTCCTGGACCGCCTGTTGAAACAGCCGCCGCAGCTTAAAGCCCTGCCGGGGCAGATAACGAAGTCCCTTATCATCCTCCGCCAGGATACAATAGCGCTCCCCCTTAAGGGAGATATAGGCCCTACCGCCCACCAGCGGAATCCGCTGTACCTCCCCATCCGGGTGAGCCACCACCACACAGGCCCCATGGCTGTCCTCCATATCCAGCCCGCAGATATGGGATATCTCAAGGAAGGCTTTGTAAAGCTCCTGGTTGGTGGTCTGCTCCTTTACAAACTCTTCATAGAGAACCGCCAGATTCTCATCCACACGACCCTTAAGCAGCTGTTCAAAGGCAAAATGCTCCATATTCTTCCGGTAGGCTTCATAGAGCCTTCTGTGAAGCTCTTTTTTGCGTACAATGCTTGCGTACAAAAGGGCCTGTTTCCTGAAATTACGGCTGTTCTGATACTGAAAATAAATCATCACCGACCGGGGGAATTTAAGCACCTGCTCCCGGGAGGCGCTGTCAAGCCAGGCCTCGTAAAGACCGGCAATCCGCAATTCCTCCTTAACCCCCGCATCATACCAGGGAAATTGCTCTGCTCCCAACAGCTCCCACTTAATGCAGAAGCTTAAGAGAGCCGTCAGCATTTCCCGGCACGTATTTATCTGATAGCATTCCTTCAAAATCCGGTACCACATGGGGTGAAACCGCCGAACCTGTGCCATGCATTCCGGAATCCGTCCGGCCAGGGACACCGTCAGCACCTGCTCCCTCACCGCCCAATGCAATACCTGACGCTCAAAGTCCCCGGCATTTTTCAGAAGGTATACATCACCCCGCATGAGATTCCATGCTTCCAGACAGAGGATGGGGCTGTACCTCCCGGCGGCCATCTTCTCAGCAATGGCCGCAAGCTTGCGGCTGTCACTCTGTAAAAGCTCCGGATCCAGAAACAGCATGATATAAAACAGGCGGATATCCTCCTGGTTCTCATGGTAGATATTTTGAATTTTGCGAAAAGTCCTGGCCACAAAGGACGCATCCTGCTCCTCCAGAGTGCAAAGATACAGATAGTAAGCGTATAGCGGAGACTTCTTCCCCACCGTCTCTCGCCGGAAATCCGAAAGAAGCCATCCCGCCTCCTGCCGCTGTTTATTCACCAAAAGCGCCTGGGCGTGATAGAGAAGATACCAAAGATTACCCGGCTTTAGCTCCTTAAGCCTCTCCAGACAGTCGCAGCTCTTCTTGGACCATACCCCGGTGACAATTTTTCCCAGGCGGAAGTCAAGGTACAGACGGGTAAGCTTGCCAAGAAGCCTTTTTTCCTCCAGGTATTCCTGATGTCCCTCCTGCTTTGTGCAGGAAATCTCAAAGGTAAAGACCCGCCTTTGATGCAGGCTTTCAAACACCAGCCGGCCGGTATTCTTCCCTCCGTGAAGCTTGTCCCGAAGAAGCAGCACCTCCACCTCTGCCTGATTGCCTACAAAATCCCCGGAAGTAATCTTTTCCTTAAGGGGTACCAGCCACGGGCTGTCGGAAGCCATCTGAACCTCCAGATACCCCCAGCCCTCTTTTCTGAGGGTTACCGTTGTCTTGATGTCTTCCACAAGCTGTGGCAGAATGGTAAGGCGCTCCTCTGTTTCAAAGACGATTCTCTGCTTTCTGTCACTTCCCACAAGGAATTCCTCCATCCCCTGCATGGTGGCCTTGGAAGCCCCCAAAGCCTGGTACAGCAGAGATTCCTGCTCCCGGTTCTCTCCAATGATATTTCGGAAAAACCCAGCCGTGAAAATGCGGAAGGCCTCCTCCCAGGAAGCCCGGGCCAGATTGGCAAAATCGTCAAGATTGCGGATGATTCCCAGGGAGGACGCCGGATAAAATTTTGTGGCAGCCACCACAAAGGGAAGGCTCCTCTCCCCGCCATTGTATATGACAGTAAATTCGCCCCGGACAATGTCACCCTCCAAAAGGCCTGCCCCGTCAAACTCAAATCCCACGCTCACCTTGGTCCCTTCAAAGCTCGAAGCTGTACACCGCATTCTGGGGTGAGAGGAGCAAACCAGCCCCCGCATG
>CAPNGW010000350.1:2353-2874 GCA_948665105.1 uncultured Lachnospiraceae bacterium | reverse complement strand
TGGCCTGCTATAAATTTTATTTTTGTTCTCATGCTACTCCCAGCTCCATTTATCTACATTGTTGATGATAGACCAGCCGTGGCCGTGGGGATGAATTTTCTGTTCAGCCACAGCAAGACCATCCCGAATAAAATAAAGATGCTTGACGTTGCACAGCCATATCCAGGGAATATCCCCCTTCTGGGTCACACCGGTGACACCGTCCCACTGGGCCTGCTTCCACAGCTCATAGGATTCCTCCATATCGTTGCTGGTAAGGGCCTGGTCCATATACGCATCCACCTTCTCATTGTAATAGGGCGAATACCCGGCCAGACCGTCCTCTGCACTGTGGTAAAGGTTGTAAAGCTCCATGGGGGTGTGGGCGCCCCAGCCCCATACCATGGCCTGGCTCTGGGCACGGTCATAGGCCGTATCCCAGCCCACCGCCTCGGTAGTCACTTCAACTCCCAGCTGCTCCATCTGATTTTTTACTTCCTCTGCAAGGGCCTGACGCACGGAATCCTCCGGGTGAAAAAGAA
>CAPNGW010000350.1:0-2343 GCA_948665105.1 uncultured Lachnospiraceae bacterium | reverse complement strand
CCTGATACCAGGGCAGGTTGTCACAGACGCTGTAGGCCGGTGTCCCATAGCCCTTAAGTACGTTGTCAATCAGCTTCCCCCGGTCAATTCCAATGTTGATGGCCCGCCGGACATTTACATCGCTTAAGAAATCGTTGCCGTATACCAGGCCTTCTCTTTCCTCCGTGGGAATGGCCGGAAGATTCAGCCCCCGGTTGTCCACCGTGTCAGCCGCAAAGAGATGGTAGCCTTTCAGATTCTGTGTGGTATAGATGGAGGCCGTGTGGGCCACATCCACCTTCCCGGCCATGGCAGCCGCCAGCGCAGCGTCCTCTGTCATAAATAACACCGTCACCCTCTTCATTTTCGGCGGCTCTCCGTAATAATCCGGGTTTGCCTCCAGAATCAGCTGTTGGCCCCTATCCCACTGTACAAGCTTATACCGGCCGGAACCAATAGGGTTGCTTCCGTAATTTTCATCATAGGCGTGTTTGGGTACAATTCCCACATGGGCCATGGTATAGGGCCAGATGGAGAAGGGACGGTTTAAATGAAATTCCACCTGGGTGTCGCTTACAGCCACCGCCTCCTTTAGCATGGTAAAATCGTTGACGGTGCTGTTGTCCCGGCATTCATTGTAGGTAAAGGCCACATCCTCTGCCGTCAGGGGTTCCCCGTCAGTGAATTTCACATCCTCCCGAATGGTGACGGTCCAAATCAACCCGTCCTGGCTGACCCGGTAATCGGTGGCCAGGTCCTTCTCAATCTTCAAATCCACATCGGTCACCACCAGGGTACTCTGAATCAGAGGCTCATGCACGTGCTCCCCTGCGCCCCAGCCGTAAACCGGATTGAAGCCGGCCTCCGGCTCCGAGGTGGCAGGCATGGTGACTATGACAGAATCCTTACTCTCACCTTCGGCTTCCTGGCTGCCTGGCGTTTCGTTTTCGGCAGTGCTATCCCCTCCTAATACTGAACTTCCCTCCTGCGTTGTTCCACCCACAGCACATCCCATCGGCAGTACCAACGCCAGACTGAAGGCCAAAAGCATACACAACATTTTCTTTCTCATTCCCATTATCCTCCTTTTCTAACTTCGTTACCACATCCGGGGCTTTTTATATCATAAGGAAGTTCAAGAACTTTTCTATGATATAAAAAAGCAGGATCCTCTGTTTCTGAGAGAACTCCTGCCTTCCTGGCATCGCTTGAATATTTTATTGTACGTAATTACTTATATGTAACAGGAGATACTGCCCCTCTTCCCACCTAATTAAGGCGCGATGTCTCTTGGCTCATTTTGTTCCTTAGAATATGTCCTTCGAATCATATGCTTCTGCATATTTCCCCTGCTTCTGCAGGACCATCTTCATTTTAAAATTCACTTCATCAGTACATTTTATTCTCATAGTCTTGAAGTTCATGAAAAATTGCATCCACGACGGCCATATTCTCCACAATTCGGTATAGCATAAAATACCTGTGCGAAGTAAAGTTTATTCTTTTATATCCTTGTTTCTGGAGTCTCGGATTTTCACAATCCCTGAGGCTCCCCGCAACCCGAGCCAGATTTCTGACAGTAAACTCAAAATCATCTATCAAGTTTCCATCTGCCTGCTCATTCTTCTTTACAAACAGCAAATATCTCACATATTTGTCCAAATCATCTTCTGCGTCAGAGGTAATTACCACTTTATAATTCATATTTTTCCCTCATATCAGAAGCAACGGCAGAAGCCTCTCTATATCTTCCCTCTCCCGCGCGCCGTCTGGATTGTTCCAGCCTGCAAAGCAGCTCTTCTTCTGTCATAGTTATATATGGATTATATTCTGTAGCGCATTTCTTAATCTCAAATGGAAATCCATTATGGGCAACTGCCTGTGTCAAAAACATCCGAATTGCTGTGGTTGTATCTGTACCTAAATCTTTGAATAGCTTATCTGTTTCAGCTTTCAGTTCATCATCTACCCTGATTTGAATTGTGCTTGCCATAACGTAAACCTCACTTTCAACATACCTTGCCTCTTATTTTTTACTATTATACAGCAATATCAATGTTAAAACAATGGTTCTACACAAATTCAGCATTGCAGCCGATGGCTTTTACGTAACTGTTTACAACAGCTTCTCCACCAGCTCCACGGCCTGTTCCACCAGCTTTCCCATGGACAGCTCTGTAACACCCACCACGATGTTGTCACACTGGTTCACCGGGAGCAGAATCCGCTTTGCACTGCTTTGTCCCACAGCTGCTGCCATGGCCGGCGTCACTTCCCCCATAAGGGAATCGGCAATCACAATGCCAATGGGCCCAAGGATAATATCTGCTCTCTTGGCGCACACCACCACCGGATTCTCCCCGG
>CAPNGW010000349.1 GCA_948665105.1 uncultured Lachnospiraceae bacterium | reverse complement strand
CTCTCATAACAGAAATCTCCTTCCTGAATCCATTTACTTCCTATACCGCTATCACCTCATGCAGCTTAAAGGAGTACAAAAGCTTCTCCTTCACCTTCTTCCCGGTGGCCCTCTCCAGGGCCTCCCGGTACAAATCCATCTGGGCCTGATAGCGCAGGGCAAGCTCCTGCCCCGTCTTTACGGCATCGGTCTTGTAGTCCACCAGCACCAGCTCCCCCTCCTCCTCAAAAAAAGCGTCGATGATGCCCTGAATCAGCACCATGGCCTCTCCACCGGTCTCCGGCTCCAGCTCCCGGGCTTTCTTGCCCATGACAAAGGGCTTCTCCTTGTACAGCTTTCCAAGCCTTGCGGCCTTAAGCATCCTCATAGCCAGTGGGGAGTGAAGGAATTGTCCAAGCTGTGGAACAGACACCAGCTCCTTCTGGTCCTGTCCGAGACGGCCTTTGTCCACCATTTCCTGTATTTGCTCCTCCAAAGTATCCGCATCTTTTGAAAAATCCAGACACTCCAATACCCGGTGCATGGCAGTTCCCCGAAGGGCTCCGGTATTTTCCTGAAGCTTTGTACCCTCCTCTGCCATAAATTCCGGCACATAAGGAATCACCGGAGGCTCCTCAAAGATATAGGAGGTATCACTCTCCTCCTGCCGCAGCCGGTCCATGGCCCGGTGCTTCAGCTCAGAAACTGACAGCTTTGTTTTAAGGCTCCGCTCTCCCTCATAAGGATAGCAGTAGGACAGACGCTCTTCTATGGCTTCTGCTTCCTCCTTGACCGATTGCGCCGGACTATGTACCTCCTCCAATATCTGCTCCCGGCTCCAGCCCTGCAAAATTGCTTCCCGGACCTCCCCAGCCCCAAGCTCTCCGTAGGAAATCAATCGTATCGGGTATTGCTTTTTTATTAGCGGGGGAAGGACCCAGTCCCAGTAGCATTTGGCAGACAGCCGGGTTAAGAATTCCATGTGCCCCTGGTCGTCCCACTGCTCAAGGGCGTATCCCTCCAGTCGCTCTTGGGCCTTTTTCAAAGCTCCGGTAAGAATCAGCTTCTCTTTGGCCCGGGTCAAGGCCACATACAGCACCCGAAGCTCTTCCCCGGCACTTTCCAGTTCTGTCTGTCCCCCCAGAACCCGGCGGCTCAGAGAGGGAATCCGCACCCGCCTCTTTAAATCCGTCACATCCAGGCCGATGCCATATTTGGCGTGTAGTACCATGCTGCCCTGGGCATCCTTCCGGTTCATCTCTTTTCCCATACCCGCCACAAAGACCACGGGAAATTCCAGTCCCTTGCTCTTATGGATGGTCATAATCCTGACGGCATTCTCGGCGCTCTCCTCCTCCGCTTCTCCGTAGTCTACCTGATACTTTTGAAGCTGGTTGATATAGCGGATGAAGGAAAAAAGGCCCCGATAGCTGGTCTTCTCATAGGCAATGGCACGCTCGACAAGCATCTCCAGGTTGGCCCGGCGCACATTTCCTCCGGGAAGGGCATGGACATAATGAAGGTAGCCGCTCTCCTCCATGACCTGATACAGAAGCTCATGGATGGGCGTATCATTGACCCGGCCACGGAAGGTCGTAAGCAGCTGCAAAAAGCGTTTTACCTTTTCCCGGAGGGCCTCCTCCCTCCCTTCCTCCCCGTATGCAAGCACACTCTGATAAAAAGGAATTTCCGGAAACTGGATTCTGATTTTCGCCAATTCCTCCGAAGTAACGCCGCCCATGGCGGAGGTCAGCGCCGCCGTCATGGGAATGTCCTGTCTGGGATTGTCAAGAAGCCTTATAAAGTTTAAGACCGTCTGTACCTCCACCGCACCAAAATACCCTGTCCCGCTGGTGGCAACGGCCGGAATGCCGTGACTTTTCAAGACCTCTGTCATCTGCTGTCCATTTCCGCTTAAGCTTCGCACCAGAATCACCACGTCCCGGTACTCCATGGCGCGCAGCTTCCCGGTCTCCTTATCTGTCACCTGCTGGCAATCAAGCAGCTCCTTGATTTTATGGGCTATAATTACAGCCTCCAGCTGTTCCCGTTCCTCCTCCGGCCAGTCTCCCGGGTCTGAAAGAAGCACCTCCGTCTGAAACAGCTTTTGCTCCTCTGGCTCAGGAAAGGTCATACCCTGGTACAGTGCCGCCGCCTTATCGTATTCTACGTTACCCAAATCCTTGCCCATAATGGGGTAAAAAATATCATTGACAGTGTCAAGCACCTCCCCCCGGCTTCGGAAATTCATGGAAAGGTCAATTTTCTGGCATTTACTGTCTTCTGTGGTGTAGGTGCCGTATTTTTCCATGAACAGCTCCGGGCGGGCCATGCGAAAACGATAGATGCTTTGCTTGACGTCCCCCACCATAAAACGGTTATCCTCCCGGGACACTGCATTCAGTATGGTTTCCTGGACATAATTGCTGTCCTGGTACTCATCCACCATGGTCTCTGCAAACTGGCCGCGCAGCTCCAGGGCCGTCTGGGTAGGCTCCTTGGTATTATCATCCACCAGTATTTCCAGGGCAAAATGCTCCATATCACTGAAATCCAGCAGGTTCTTTTCTCTCTTTTTCCGGCTGTAAGCCTCCATGAAGCCTATGGTCACCTGAATCAGTGTATGGACAAGCTCCCGGTTATCTAAAAGCTGTGATACCATCACCTCCGGGGAGAACCGGAAGTATTGCTCCGTCAGCCTGTCCCGGGAGTCCTTGACACTTTTTCTTAAAGTTTGAATCTGCCGCTTCTTTCCCATGTCCCCCTGAAATTTCCTGGCGGCGGGAAGGTTCTTAAAGGAAATGCTCCCCATGGCTTTGGCATATTCCCCAAAGGTATGTAAGCCCCCAAATACCTCCAGCATCTTTGCCTCCTCACAAAGCTGCTCCTGATATACCCC
>CAPNGW010000348.1 GCA_948665105.1 uncultured Lachnospiraceae bacterium | reverse complement strand
TTTACCAGAAAAAAGGGATTGTTCATAATTTATTTACTCATACGTTTGTCGTGGCAACCGCACTTCCCTACATTGTTTCAACAACCCCTGAAAAATATGCAGCTCCTTTGGCTCTTATGTGCAAAAATTTTGTTTTCAATCCTCCTGTTGTTCTGCATTATATGCCTGAAGGCTTCGGAATAATTCCTCCAACTGAGAATAGCTTTCCACTTCGTTGATTCTGCCCCGAAGTCTGGCAGAATTCTTGTATCCACTGGTATACCAGGCCGCGTGCTTTCTCATCTCCCGGATTCCGGTGTATTCACCCTTCACCTCCAAAAGCAGGCGGGCATGGCGCAACATTGTGTCCACCACCTCCGAAAAGGCCGGCCGCTTTGGCTCAATGCCGGTTTCAAAATACTCCAGGATTTGGCGAAAGATCCAGGGATTTCCCTGGGCGCCCCGGCCAATCATAAATCCGTCACAGCCTGTCATCTCCCCCATTTTAAGGGCATCCCCGGCGCAGGTGATGTCCCCGTTGCCCATGACAGGAATCGATACCGCCTCCTTCACCCTCCGGATGATGTCCCAGTCCGCATGGCCGGAATAGTATTGCTCCCTGGTCCGCCCGTGAACCGCAATGGCCGCCACTCCACAGCTCTCCGCAATTTTAGCAATCTCCACTGCGTTGACAGAGGTCTCGTCAAAGCCCTTTCGGATTTTCACTGTCACCGGCTTTTTCACCGCCTTCACCAGCCCGGTGAGAATTTTCTCCACCAGTCCGGGCTCTCTCATCAGAGCAGAGCCTTCCCCGTTATTCACCACCTTTGGCACCGGGCAGCCCATGTTAAAGTCCAGAATATCAAAGGGGCGCTCCTCAATCTGTCTGGCCATCTCACTTAAGATAACCGGGTCTGAGCCGAAGAGCTGCAGGGATACGGGATGCTCCCTGGGGTCTATGGCCATCAGGCTCTCCGTATTCTTATTCCTGTAATAGATGGCCTTGGCGCTTACCATTTCCATGCACAGAAGGCCGGCCCCCTGCTCCTGGCACAGCAGTCGAAATGGCAGGTCACAAACCCCTGCCATCGGCGCCAATATTAAATTATTTTTCAGTGTTACATTTCCGATTTTCAAGGGCCCCATACTATTTCCCATACTTTTGCTTGTTGTAGATGATGCGAAGGCCCTGAAGGGTCAGCGTGGGGTCGTATATGTCAATGCAGTCCGTCTCGTTGGCGATGATGGTTCCCAGTCCCCCGGTGGCCACCACCTTAAGGTCCTTAATGCCTGTCTCCTTCTTGGTCTGATTCACAATATACTCCGTCTGTCCAATCTGGCCATACACCAGCCCTGCCTGCATACTGGAAATGGTCTCCTTGGCCAAAATGCTGTCGGGCTTGCGTATCTCTATCTCAGGAAGTCTCGCCGCATCCTCCCAGAGGGCTTTGGCAGAAATGCGGATACCCGGAGCCGTCACGCCGGACACAAAGGCCCCCGTCTCGTCAATGAAATCATAAGTGGTGGCAGTGCCAAAGTCAATGACAAACACAGGCCCGCCATAGAGCTCATAGGCTGCCGCCGCATCCACAATCCTATCCGCCCCAATCTGCTGGGGATTGGCGGTAACAATGCGTATTCCTGTCTTGATACCCGGCTCCACAATGACGGCTTTCCTGTCCAAATATTTTATGACGGCACTCAGAAGCGAATGCATCACATTGGGCACCACCGATGCCACAATCACATCCGCGATTTCATCCGGGTTGATTTTATTGTGCACCAGCATATTCCGAAGATTAATCCCGTATTCGTCCGAGGTTCTCGGAAGCTTGGTGGTCATGCGGAAGGTGGAAATCAGCTCCTCCCCCCGAAATACTCCATATGTGATATTGGTATTTCCCACGTCAATTACTAATAGCATCTTGTCCTCCTGTTTCATTGGGGTTTGTGATATTCTCAGATTGCTTCACAACCACTTTGTAATACAGCTCCAAGGATTCCAGCAATTCCTCTTTTGTCCGCTGAAGCTTTTTGACCTTTAACACACTGCCGATTTCATCATACAAAAGATCCATCTCGTCACTGTCTGTCCTAAGGTTAAGATTCCCCTCTCCGTCGAAGACCAAGGTAAGGGTGCCTCCCACATCCTCGGTAAACAGGACGCACAATATCTTAAGCTCTTCCTTGATACTCTGGGGCAGCCCCTCAAAGGCCTCGTTGAGATAATATTTCCTGGTGTAAGCGCTGGCTCCACACAGTACCATATCTTCCGGCATTTCCTCTTTCCTCCTTACACATACCCGTAAATGCCCCGAACCGAAACCTCCCCGGAGCTCACCAAAAGGGCTTCCCCTTCCCTCTCCACCAAAAGCTCTCCCCGGCGGTTGATTCCCCGGGCCACGCCCTGATATTCCCCTGCCGGGTCCAGCACCTTCACAGGGCGGTTTTGGTTCACCAGATACGAATTATATTCTGTAAGCATTGGCTCCATGTCCAGTGTCTTAAGATACAGGGCGTAATAATGTTCAAATTCCTCCAGCACGGTAACAAGCAGCTCAGAGCGAAGAAAATGTCTTGCCCCCTCACCCTCCAGGGTGGTTGCCACGGCGGCCAATTCTTCCGGAAATTCCTGCTTTTTTACATTGATGCCGATACCCACCACGATGTGTTTCACTGCACCTTCACATGCACTCAGCTCCGTGAGAATCCCACAGACCTTCCTGCCGGAAATCACCACATCATTGGGCCATTTAATCAAGGGCCTCGTCCCGGTAATGCGCCTTATGGCCTTCACCACCGCCAGAGCCGTCACCAAGGTCAATACGGAGGCTTTGTCCGGCGGAATGTCCGGCTTTAAAATCAGGCTGAACCAGATGCCCTGCCCCCTTTCAGACATCCA
>CAPNGW010000347.1 GCA_948665105.1 uncultured Lachnospiraceae bacterium | reverse complement strand
GCCGGGAGCCGTCCGTGCCGCCACGCACCGGAGTGGAAACAGTCTCAAGACCCACTGCACCAATGGCTTCCTTTGCTTTTTCCACAATGCAAAAATGCTTTTCTATAATTTCCAGCATATTGCGGTAGCTTTCGGTAACCGTGAGAGTCACCGTACCGGCTCCATATTTCTCATTTATTCTGCGGGCTACGTCCCTTAAAAATTCCTGACGCATGGCAAAGGCTTTACTGTCATGGTCCCGAATAATATAATGAAGCCGGGCAGAAGTCACATCACCCATCATACTGTCCAGATGGTAAAAGCCTTCCCGGCCCTCTGTGTGCTCCGGGGTCTCCGCCTCAGGAAGCATACTTTGAATCTCACAGGCCACTGAAGCGGCATTAATCATAATATCCTTTGCAGAACCCGGATGTACGTTGACCCCTCTCACAGTAAATTCTGCGGAGGCTGCATTGAAGTTCTCATAGGCAATCTCGCCCTCGTAATCCCCATCCACAGTATAGCCGTAGTCGGCCTTAAAATAATCAAGGTCAAACAAGTCTGCGCCGGAGCCTACCTCTTCATCCGGTGTAAAGCCAACCCAAATATCTCCATGGGGAATATTATCCTTTATTACCTGCTCCACCGCAGAGAGGATCTCTGCAATGCCTGCCTTGTCGTCTGCTCCCAGCAGGGTGGTTCCGTCGGTGACAATCAATGTCTGACCGGCCCGGGAAGCCAGCCGCGGAAAATCCGACACCTTCAGCACATCCCCAGTGGCGGTAAGGGTAACATCCTTCCCGTCATAGTCAGGAATCAAAAGAGGTTTTACTCCCTTCCCCGGATATGCAGGGGCGGTGTCCATATGGGAAATGAATCCCATAGCCTGCTTGTCTTCGTACCCTTTGGTGGCGGGCAGAAGACCGTACACGTAACAATGCGGGTCACAAATAACCTGTGACAGCCCCATTGCTTTCATTTCCTTTTCCAGCTCCCTGGCCAAATCAAACTGCCGTTCCGTGCTGGGAATCACATCCTTACCTTCTTGGGATGTGGTCCAGCATGAGACGTATTTTAGAAAACGTTCTTCAACCTTCATGTGCTCCTCCTATTTCAGCTTGGTAACAGTAACCGGATTACTGCTTTCCTGGTAGATTAAGGTGATTCTGTCACCAATGGCGTAGTTTATGACTTCAATCAACTCGTTATTGGTCATATCTATATCAAAGATAATATCTTTCCCTTCCAATGTCAAATAAATGTGTGAATTTCCCTCAAGAATCACAGACATCATATTTTTGATAACACCGGAGGCCTCTTCCTCCTGCCCTGTCTCCGCAGAGGAAATACCGTTGCTGGAAAGAAGCTCACTGTAGGCTTCCTGACAGGCCTTAATGGTGTCGCCGGTGGCCACCCACTGATATTTTTGAATATTTACCATGGCGTACATTTTCACCAGACCGGCAGCGTCCTTTAAGGCCATGAAATAGGTGGGCTCCCCTGAAATGTTAAGGAGCAGAGGGAAGGTTGCCTGATAGCCCAGGTGCTGAACCTGTCCCTGGGCGGAGGACATGGCGGAATTTTCCGTGGCGCCTTCAATGGTATAAAACCGTGTTTCCATGGTACGCTGATTCATCAGAACAAAGCCTACATTGGATTGGTCCCCGCTGACACTGGTCACACCGGAGTACACCCACACATCGTCATTCAAAGCAATATAGTTGTAGCCGTCAGTGGTCTTAAGGCAGTCCCGCTGTCCCAGCACGCTATTGAAAAACCCATGCTTTAAGGTACCGTAGTAATCGTACAGCTCCATTAGAAGCTCTGCGCTGTACACCTTATCAATCCACTGGGGAACATCCTCCACGTCATATACGGTGCAGGAGCCGTCAATGGCGTTACAAACCACCACTTTTCCGATGGTCTGGCCACCGAAGAGGCCAATTTTAAATGCCTTCACCGGACAAATCCAGTAGGGCACCCCCTCATCGTCAATCTCAAAGAAAATCTGTTCATCGAAGATAAAGGTGGGAAATTTAAACCGCAGATGCCGGTAAATATTCCGGTTAAAATACTCCGATTTGGAATAGCGGATGCCCTCCGGCAGCTTGATACATTCTGTGTTCTGGGTAGCCATGTCAATCTTCATGTAGGCCGGGATACCGGAACTCTGATTAGTCAGCCATTTGACAGGATTGGCATAGACCAGGGGCGCCACCCGCACCGGACGGTTGTTTACGTTAATCTGAGCATAATCTTCAGAAACCTCAAACTGGGAAACCATGTCCACCATGCTGCCCATTTTCCGGTCTCCCAGAAGGGCGGCGGAATCCTTGTCCAGAATGGGGATGGTGTTAAAATCCGCGGAGGTAATATCTTCGGTGAAATTGCGCTCCTCCACCGTCATAAGCTGCTGGTACTTTTTTGCATTGATAATGGGGGAGGAAAGGATGCTTCCTATCAGCAGTACCATCAACAGAATACCCACCAGGTAAAATCCGTATTTTGCAATGCCCATTTCCTTGAAGCTAAAGTGAAAAGACAAATCGGAGATGTGCTCAATGCGTTTATGCTCCTTTCTCCGCTTGCGAAATTCCAGGATGACACTTACCACAATAAGTGCAATCAGAACCGCCCACCAGGTGCCGATGGAATGTATATTGATGGCCGGAAGGGTAATGTAATAATAGAGAAATGCAGCCACAAGTGCAACAACAATCAGGATTATTTTCGGCAGATATTTTTTCATAGGCAGCTCCTTTAAATATGCTTGTTATCTTGACAAAATGGTACTATCAGGGTAGTACAATAGAATAATACAACTTTATCTCTCTTCCTATTATATGTCAATATAAAAAATAATTAAAAAAAAAAGTAACTTGAAATTTTAAATTCCAGTGCAGAAC
>CAPNGW010000346.1 GCA_948665105.1 uncultured Lachnospiraceae bacterium | reverse complement strand
CCCCACCGTCCAGCAGGAAGCAGGTAATGAGCCCCAGAGCCCGGAAAACCCTGGCAGCACCACACCGCCGGATGCCGCAGAAACTTCTGCTCAAGCATATCTGGACCAGGGCTACTATGTGGTTCAGCCCGGCGATAAAATGGAGCTTATCTGCAAAAAAATCTACCAGAACACCGACATGCTGGACAAGCTGTGTGAGGCGAATCAAATCGACGACGTAGACAAAATATATCCCGGACAGAAACTGACCCTTCCGTAAGCAGGGGAAGATGTGGTATACTATCCGTATGCACTATACCTTTTAATCACTCCACGGAGGTACTCACTTTGTCGAAAAAACCTTATCGGCTGGCAGAACAGGAAGTAAACCAGCTGGAAGCTAAAATTAGAAAACACAGGATAAATATATTAAAGCTTATCCTGGTTTTGAGTGTTCTGTCCCTGGCCGCTGCGGGAACTTTGTACTACATTTATCAGACAAAAAGCTATAACAATTATCAGGTGCTGGAGACAGTGGAACGGAAAGACTCTGCTGGAACCAATTTCGCAGAATTTAACGGAAATATTTTGAAATACAGCAACGACGGAGCTTTTTACATAGATGGAAAAAATCAACTGATATGGAATCAGACTTATGAGATGCAGTCTCCCATGCTGGACATTTGCGAGGGCTATGCAGCCATTGCAGATAAAAATGGAAAGAAGGTTTACATTATGGATACCCAAGGCCCCTGCGGCGAGGTGGAGATTAACCGTCCCATCCGCCAGGTGAACGTGGCCAACCAGGGCATGGTGGCTGTTCTCATGGAGGAGAACGGAACGGGATATATTCAGCTCTATGACCGAAAGGGCGCATTTCTGGCGGAAGGAGAGCTTCATACAAAGAACAGTGGGTATCCCTTGGACATTGCCATTTCCAACGACGGCAAGAAGATGGCTGTATCCATGCTGGACGTCAACGAAGGCAATGTGAGGACCACGGTGGCTTTTTATAACTTCGGCTCGGTGGGGCAGAATGAGATAGACAATATTGTAAGCAGCTACCCCTACAGCGATACGGTGATTCCCAGGGTGGAATTCCTCACAAATGACGTTGCGGTTGCCGTTGGCGAAAGCCGATTGATTTTTTATAAGGGTGAACAGAAACCCGTGGTGGAAAAGGAGCTGGAGATTACCCGGGAGATTCGCAGCTTTTTTTACAACGACAACTACATTGGTCTGGTATTTAATAACGAGAATAAGGAGCAGCCCTTCGGGATTGAGATTTATGACACCCGAGGAAACCAGGTGAAGACCATTGATTTTTCCATGGAATATGATGAGATTGAATTTCTGAAAGATGGTGAAATTTGCATTCGCAACAATCTGGAGTGCGGGATTTACACCATCCGTGGCACTCAGCGCTTCCATTATAATTTTGATAAAGATATTCGTAAGGTGATACACCTGAGTGGATGTCAGTATCTTTTCCTGACGTCGGAAACCACGGAAAAAGTGAAGTTAAAGTAAATTCTACAGAAACGGAGTAAACAATGAACCTTTTACTAATTGTAATGCTGATTGTCGTCGTGGGCTTTGTTATCTGGGGATACTGGCGGGGCTTTGTCCGAATTGCCTTTTCCCTGGTGTCCATGATACTGGTGATTGTGCTGGTTTCCTGGACGGCCCCCTATTTGACAGACTATCTTAAGGAAAATACGAATGTTTATGAGAATCTGACAGAAAAATGCTCCCAACAGATACAGCACGTGGCGGAGAGCACAATACAGAATACAAAAGAGGAAGCTGCCCCAGGCGATGAAACTCAGGTGGATGGGATTCTGCTTCCGAAAATCTGGGTGAACGAGCTTCTTGCAAAGGCCGGGGATGCAGTGGAGGACACAGTGGAAAGCACCGGGCTATATCATCAGGCCGGAGCCTATCTTGCAGACTGGGCACTGAAAGGAATTGCCTTTTTTGCAGCGTTTTTTCTGGTGTCTGTTGTGCTGCGGCTGGTGGTGGGAATTTTGGACATTGTGACAAAATTGCCGCTGATTAAAGGCGTAAATCGGTTTTTGGGAGGCGCAGCCGGACTGGTGCAGGGTATTCTGGTGGTTTGGCTGTTCCTGTTTCTGGTGGCTGTCGCATGTACAAGTGCTTTTGGACAGCTGATGCTGGGATATGTGAAGGAGAGTGAGATTCTTTCATATTTGTATGAGAATAATGGGGTATTGTATTTGTTTCATATTATTTTTGGATAGCTAATGGCATATTGGAAGCTGGGGAATGAAATTTTGTGGTTTGTTTATGAAGAAAACACAAGATGTAGAGTCGGTAAAAAATATTGCTGAAAAATGTAAAATTTCTTGCAAAAAATAGTTGACAGTAAAAAACAAAGGTGCTATGATAAAACTCCACCGCGCAAATGGCGGTGGGGTTTTCTTGTCAGAGGGAATACGAAGAAATGCCGGGTGGCAGCTTCCATATTCCGAAAGAAAAGAAAAAATAAAAAAGTTGTTGACAAGTGGTAACGGGCATGATATTATAAGGTAGTTGTCGCTCAGGACATAATGAGTCAGCAACAGCACAGGAACCTTGATAACTGAACAGTGAAATAACCTTGAAAGATTCAAAGAGAATAATTCAAAAACGAACACGTTTCTTATTATAACTGCGGTTATAATAGAGAAGCAACCTTAAAACAGTAAAAACAGGAACATGGTTATCTGACTACTAAGTTCGAACTTCACCAGAGGTTCGTTCTCACTAAGGGTCAGATATGCATCGCACGTAAGCACTGAAAGAACCAGTGCCAAGTGCTCATAGCAATGCCAGTTCAATCCTGTAAGGAAAAACTTTTTATGAGAGTTTGATCCTGGCTCAGGATGAACGCTGGCGGCGTGCCTA
>CAPNGW010000345.1 GCA_948665105.1 uncultured Lachnospiraceae bacterium | reverse complement strand
CGGACCTTCTCATGGGAAAAGAACAGGCGGCCCTTCGGTATGTGGAGAACTGTCAGAAGCTTTCCGGCAACGGGAAGGAAGGCGGGGAGACAGGATTCAGCCAGGGGAAAGAAGGTCAGGCAGGCTTCAGCCAGGGGAAAGATAGAAAGGTGAAAGGTGGGCCGGCAGAAGCTGGTGGGGCAGACAATGGGCAGACCGCGCTCGAAACCTTGTATGAGACCATCCGGCAGGATGTCCTTAAGGGAAAGGCGAAGCTTGTAGAGAGCCATATCCAGGAAGCCCTTGCCCAGTCGGCGGAGGCCTCTGTTCTGTTACATGAGGTATTGATTCCGGCCATCAATGAGGTGGGGGATTTATTCAACCAGCAGAAATATTTTCTTCCCCAGCTGATTTTAAGCGCCAAGGCCATGGAGACGGGAGTGGCAGTGCTGGAGCCTATCCTCCTGAAAAAGAATCAGGGGGCCAAGGGGCCAGCCGTTGTCATCGCGACAGTGAAGGGCGATATCCATGATATCGGCAAGAATCTGGTGGCCATGATGATGAAAAATTATGGCTTTCAGGTAATCGATCTGGGCAAGGACGTGGATAAGGACACCATCATCACTGCTGCCAGAAAGCACCAGGCAGATGTGATTGGCTTATCTGCCCTTATGACCACCACCATGGGCTATATGAGGGAAGTGATTAAAGCAGTACGTAAGGAGGGACTGGCCATTAAGGTCATTGTAGGCGGAGCGGCGGTCACGGAAGGATTCGCGAAAGAGATTGGCGCGGATGGCTATTCAAAGGATGCGGTGGGGGCCGTGGAGCTGGTGAAGGAGCTGATGGAATCAAAATAGAGGAATCGTTACTATTCACGGCCTGGGAGGCCGTGAATAGTAACGATTCGGGGCGGCATTTAGAGTTTTGCTGCGCAAAAGCCGCCCCTCACTCCTGTATCATGTTCTCACGGAATACGCAGCCAGTGCGTATTCCTGCCCCATGAGAAATAACATATGGGTTCTTAAAAATGTTCTTGACAAGAGGCGGAAAGTGCGTTAAAGTAAACAGGAAATCAGGGGCGGCGTAAGCCTGAGAAAAACTTCGAGTTTAGTCCCTTATTACCTGATCCGGGTAATGCCGGCGTAGGGAGATTGTGTTTACTGATATTGTAAAATCATAGAGCGAACATAATCACAGGCCCTGCGCAGTTTTAGCGCAGGGTTTTTTATCCGGGATGGGTGTGTCAAAAGGGGCTTATAAAGATTGCTGTTGGCAAATGGCACAAACTGCATTCTTCTTTGCTCCAGGTTTCGAAACTAAGAGATTCTAAAATGTTCGTGCCAACCATGGTGTTATACGGACGCAACCGCCCTCTATGAGCCATCCGCGGCTCAATCGGGCTCTCGTCGGCATCCATGCCGCCGACTTGCTGGAATTTTCCGAACATTTAAGAACCTCTAAGCTTCTCCACAGTCGCAAATCAAGAATGTAGTTTGTGCCATTTGCTAATTCCATTTTTGAAAGCCCCTTTTGACACCTCTATCTCCCGGAACCTGGTTTCCTGTAAAATCAAAACTGAAAGGAGAATATCAAAATGAACGCAAGCGTAGCGATTCAAGTACTGCCGGAGGCAGCAAGTGAGGAGGAGTTAATCCGGATTGTGGATGAGGTCATCGCCTACATTAAGAGCAGGGGCCTTACCTGCTCTGTGGGCCCCTTTGAGACCACCATCGAGGGAGATTACGATGAGCTGATGGACATTGTGAAGGAGTGCCAGCACATTGCAGTAAAGGCGGGAGCACCTTATGTTGCCTCTTATATCAAGGTTGTATATCGGCCTGAAGGAGAAGTGTTGACCATTGAAAAGAAGATTACAAAACACCACCAGTAAAAGCATCCCCCTTCTGGTGATTCTGGCGCTGCTTATGATATGGCAGCTTTTGTCCATGTCGGGGCTTATCCCTAAGTTTATGCTGCCCTCCCCGGTGGATGTGGTAAGAGCTTTTGCGGGGGACTTTCCGCTGCTGATGGAGCACACAAGGGCAACCTTGGCGGAGGCCTTTTTCGGTCTGTCTCTGGGGATTTTGCTTGCCTTCGGGGCGGCTGTTTTGATGGACCGCTTCCCCCTTGTCTACAAGGGCATGTATCCCCTTATCGTGTTGACTCAGACCATTCCGACCATTGCCATCGCGCCCCTTCTGGTGCTTTGGATGGGCTATGAGATGGCTCCCAAGATTACTCTGATTGTCATAACCACCTTCTTTCCCATTACGGTGGGGCTTTTGGAGGGATTTCGCTCGGCGGACAAGGATGCAGTGGATTTGATGAAGGCCATGGGAGCCTCCAGGATGCAAATCTTTCGATTCATAAAGCTGCCCGGAAGCCTCAGCCATTTTTTTGCGGGGCTTCGGGTGTCGGCGGCCTATTCCATTGTGGGAGCCGTCATTGCGGAATGGCTGGGTGGCTATTATGGCCTTGGAGTTTATATGGTACGGGTAAAAAAATCCTATTCCTTTGACAAAATGTTTGCGGTGATTTTTCTCATTTCCGCCATCAGCCTGCTTTTGATGGGCTTGGTGGATGTGCTTAAGAAAACCGCCATGCCGTGGGAACGGGTGAGAGAGGACAAAACGTGAGAAAAAAATTAATTTTAGTTTTAACTATAGTTGCAATGCTGTTATCAGCTGTTGCCTGCGGTGGGAGCAGTACAGATAAGGACGAGAGGGACAGCAATGGTGAGGTTGGCTTGGAGGAAGGAAGGGAAGAGCTTGAAGAAATCACCTTCGTTCTGGACTGGACCCCCAACACCAACCACACCGGAGTGTATGTGGCAGAGGCAAAAGGATATTTTGCGGAGGCTGGGCTTAAGGTGAAGATTGTACAGCCCCCGGAGGACGGTGCCACGGTGCTGGTGGCCGG
>CAPNGW010000344.1 GCA_948665105.1 uncultured Lachnospiraceae bacterium | reverse complement strand
TTTCCCTGGGGCTTCTTGTCCTTACTGCCATAATCGGTGAGCTCTGCCACCACCTTGTGGCCGGAGACTGCACCCCTGGAACGCTCCAGGGGTACGAAAATGTCCTGTCCGAATCGCTGATTATCGGGAATCACAAAGCCGAAATTCTTGTTACGTTCAAAGGTCCCAACCACCGTGGTGACTGCGCGTCTGGTTATTTTGGTAATACTGCCTTCCCGGCGCTTTCCACTCTTGCCGGGGGATACCACACACAGCACCTCGTCTCCGTGCATGGCGCCGTTCACCTGATTTTCGGGGATAAAAATATCCTCCCCCTCCGCCTGCTCCACAAAGCCGAAGCCCCGGGCGTTACCGATGAACTTGCCGACTACAGCTTTGCTCTGGGCTTTGGCGTATTTTCCCTTTTTTGAAATCTCTATTTTGCCCTCCGCCACCAGCGCGTCTAGGACTTCCTCAAGCTCGCTTCTGTTCTCTCTGGGGATGTTTAAAAGGATTGCCATCTCCTTAATCTTCATAGGTACATACAGGTCGTCACATATAAGCCCGTATATGGTTTGTTTTCTCTGTTCTAATTTTTCCTGATTCATATTTCTCCTTGTTTTTCTGACATTTATGTTGAAAAGAATCCTGCTTTGCAGGATTCTCCGCCTGCGACGAGTTGCGTCAGCAACATACTTCCTTTCCGTCGCAGTGCGATCCCGCCGGAGGCTTTTATTCTATAGGACACGAAGTTTCCTATAGAATAAAAAGGCTGCCGGTAACCGACAGCCTCACGATACGCTAAAAACTACCTATACACAATACAGCGGAAATCACCAGGAACAACACCACCATGGCAGTCGTAGCCTTTACCATGACACCTTCCATGGAACGGCCCTTGTTCTTGCCCCAGTAGGTGTCGGCCATTCCTCCAATGGAGCCCAGGCCCTGCTGCTTTCCTTCCTGCATCAGTACAATCACTGTCAATGCAATACAAATTATAATAAAGATAATCGTTAATATCGTTTTCAAAACTGCCATTTTTTAAACCTCCTGCGAAAGTTCTCTTCATCACATTTCTTCACAACTCGTGCTATTATATCACACTATCTTCAGGTTTTCAACTTCTTTTTCTCAAAATCCGGGATTTTATGGAAGATTCCCCTGTCTCCATCTGTCCCACCAAAAATTTTGGTTGAATTTTTTTCTAAAATAAATTGACATTCTTCGATTTTATGATAAAAATATAGGTGGAGTTTTTACTCTGTAGCGATTCAATCCACATTCACAGAAAGGGTGCTGAAAATGAACAAGATTTATGAAGGAAAAACCAAAGACGTATACCGCCTTGACAACGGAAATGTGCTGCTGAAATTCAAGGACGACTGTACAGGCAAAGACGGTGTGTTCGATCCAGGCGAAAATGCGGTTGGTTTAACAATCGAAGGAATCGGCAAAGCAAATCTGGAGACATCCGTGCACTACTTTGAGTTGCTGAAAAAGGCAGGCATCAAAACCCACTATATTAGCGCAAATGTGGAGGAGGCTACCATGGAAGTGCTTCCGGCCACCGTATTCGGGCAGGGACTTGAGGTTATCTGCCGTCTGGTTGCCACAGGAAGCTTCATTCGCAGATACGGCGAGTACATCAAGGACGGCACCCCTTTGGAGGGCGGCTACGTGGAGTGCACCTTCAAAAACGACGAGAAGGGCGATCCCCTTGTGACCGGCGAAGGTCTTGCTGCTCTGGGTGTAATGACCCCGGCCATGTTTGAGAGCATGAAGGAGCAGACCTTAAGGATTACAAAAATCGTCGCCGACGACTTGGAATCCATCGGTCTTAAGCTGTGGGACATCAAATTCGAGTTCGGCTACAACAACGACGAGGTTATCCTCATTGACGAGATTGCATCCGGCAATATGCGTGTGTACAAGGACGACAGCATTGTGGAGCCGGTGGAGCTGACAAAGTTAATTCTGAACCGGTAAATCACACCTTTTACATACTCTTATTTTCAGGAAAAAGGCTCTTGCACAGCTTCGCAAGGGCCTTTTTCATTACAGCCTTCCCAGGGACCTTTCTACAGCTTGTGGAAGGGATTCATATAGCAGGCCGCCGTCCCCAGCTCCTCCTCAATGCGCAGAAGCTGGTTGTATTTTGCCACCCTATCGCTTCGGCAGGGAGCTCCGGTCTTAATCTGGCCTGCGTTCACCGCCACGGCCAAATCAGCGATAAAGGTATCCTCTGTCTCTCCGGAGCGGTGGGATACAATGGCCCGGTAGGCGTTCTTGTGGGCCATCTCAATGGCTTCCATGGCCTCGGAAACGGTGCCTATCTGATTTACCTTGATTAAAATGGCATTGCCGGTATGAAGCTTGATTCCCGCGTCCAGCCGCTTGGTATTGGTAACGAACAGGTCGTCGCCCACCAGCTGCACCTTATCTCCCAGCCGTTTGGTCAGCTCCTTCCAGCCATCCCAATCATCCTCCGAAAGACCATCCTCAATGGAAATGATGGGGAATTCGTTTATCAACTCCTCCAGGTAATTTATCATCTCATTGGTATCCCGAACCACTTCCTCTCCGGCAAGCTGACTCTCTCCCTCAAAATGGTACATTCCTGTCTTATCGCTGTACATTTCAGAGGAAGCCACGTCCAGCGCAATCTTAATATCCTCCCCCGGCGTATATCCGGCAGCTTCTATGGCCTCCACAATCAGCCGCAGTACTGCCTTTGCATCCGGCAAATCCGGAGCAAAGCCGCCCTCGTCACCCACACCGGTGGACAGTCCGTCTCTCTCCAAAATCTTTTTTAAGTTATGATAGACCTCCGCACAGATACGCAGGCCCTCCTTGAAGGATTCTGCCGCCACCGGCATAATCATGAATTCCTGAAAGTCCACGGTATTTTTGGCGTGACGGCCACCG
>CAPNGW010000343.1 GCA_948665105.1 uncultured Lachnospiraceae bacterium | reverse complement strand
CGCCGCCTTCCTTGCCCATGCCGCCGGCCAGGGAGTAAGCTTCATAGCCTAACATCCGAAGTACCGCCATGGTCTGGGAGGAGGTCTGTCCTGTGTAGCAGTATACTACCACCGGCTTGTCTGTGGGAATCTCGCCAAAGCTCGCCTGCATACCTTTGGCAAAGGGAATATTGATGGCCCCTGCAATATGGCCTTTGGCATAGTCCTCTGCCTGACGTACGGAGAGGATGGTGTAATCCTCACTCTGTGCATCCACCAGCTCAGCCAGAGACTCCGGCGGGAAGTTGAAGGATCCAAAGGTATTGCTGGTGGCATCCGCATAGTAGTCGGTAATCGCTGCCACAATGGCTGCATCCACTTCATAGTTCCCCTCAGGAATGGTTACTTCCTCGGTATCTATGTAAGCCTCATAGCCTTCTGCCGTGGAAATACCATTGTTCCAGCCGCTCTGAATATTTGTTGCATATTTTCCTGCAATGTTAAGGAGCGCTACAGTCTGAGAAGAGGTCTGTCCTGTGTAACAGTTGACAAAGAGCGGTGTATCATCGGGAATCTTTGTCAGGAATTCTGCCACATTGGCGTAGGGAATGTTCCATGCGCCCTTTAAATGACCCTCTGCATAATCCTCCGGACGACGGATATCAATGATAATCATCTCCTCGCCGGCATCGATTTTTGCAAATAAGTCCGGTACATTAATCATGTGCTTGTCATCCGGGAACTCTGCAAAATATGCGGTGGCACTCTCTTTTAACACATCTGCGGTTTCCGCATCATTGTTGTCTGCCGGCTCCTGGGTGTCCGGTTCCTGAGTCTCAGGCTCGTTGGTCTCCGGCTCCTGGGTGTCCGGCTCATCGGTCTCATTATTGGTGGAAGGGGGAACGTCCTCCTCCTTTACCACCTTGTTGCCGCAGGCAGCCAGACCAAAGGTCAGTGCCAGCGCACATACCATAAGTAAAATTTTTTTCATAGTAACTCTTTTCCTCCTTATTGTCTTGGAAGTAATCCATTAAGATGCATTTTTCTGCACCGGAGCTGCTGCGCCGTCCGGTCTTACCACCGGATTGTCGCTGTTGGAGGACCACTCCAGATAAGCCCCGTCATAGATACGGATATTGCGGTAGCCTGCTTCATACAGCTGGACAAATACCGGCGTTGCCCGCAGGGACGTCTGGCAGTAGATGATAATCTCCTGCTCCGGATAAATCTTATCTTCCAGATAGTTGATTCTGGTAATCTGAGTTGTCTTAAAGGTTCCGTCTGTGAAGAAATTCTCCTCATAGGGAATCATTACAGAGTTGGGAATCATTCCGTTTTCTGCAAATTCATCCGGCCTTCTCACATCCAGAAGCACCACATTGGGATCCGGGTTCTCGGCCAGTGCACGCACTTCCTTCATGTCGGCCAGCCAGTTGGATGACGGTTCTTTTGCCGTAAATGTGGCAGCTGTCACCTGGGGGGCCTCTGTGCTCATCTCAAGTCCTGCTTCTGTGATGGCGGCAAACCCGCCGTCCACAACCTTCACATTCCGATGGCCGTACATAAACAAGGTCCACAACAGACGAGACGCGCCCATCTTGTCAGCGTCATAAGCAATTACCAGAGTGTCATTGGAAATTCCGTTGGCTCCCATTACCTCTTCAATCTTTTTCTCACTGGTGAGCATATTCTTCACCGGCACATTAATCACAATGTCCGCTGTGGGAATGTTCACCGCTCCTGCCACATGGCCCTGTGCATACTCCTCCGCAGAACGAGTATCCACGATAACCACGTTATCCTGCCCTGCATAGGTAGTTAGCTCCTTTACAGGAAGAAGCAGGGATTCTCCCTGCACATACGTGTGGGAGCCGCATCCTGCCATGGTAAGCAAAAGCATTGCCAGAAAGGAAAAGATTGTTAATTTTTTAGCAATCAAGCTCATAAAAAGTCCTGCCTCTCTAAGCATTTTCATTATTGGTTTCCTGTAGCTGCGTTCTAATACAACCTTGGTTCAAAATGTACGGCATGAGGGCCTCAATCTCATGCTGTACGATTCCTTTCCATTATAACTTCTTTTCTACCTGGACAGGTATAAGAATTCTTTATACTATATTTCTTAATGTGATAGTTAATTTTTTCACAGACCCATGAGATATATGGTATACTCAAGGAACAATGTTGCGTTCAAAAAGGGCTTTCTCAAATTTATCTTGCAAATAGTGCAAAATGTATTCCTTTTTGCTCCGGATTCCGAACCTAAGAGCTTCTAAAATGTTCTGTATATTAGTATTGTTTATGGACACAACCGCCCTCTATGCGCCATCCGTGGCGCAAATCGGGCTTTCGTCGGCATCCATGCCGCCAAATTGCTGAGGTTGACAGAACATTATAAGAATCTCTAAGGTTCTCCATAGTCTCAAATCAGAATACATTTTGCACTATTTTTCAATTTCAATTTAAAAAGCCCCTTTTGAACCCAACACCATGGAAATACTGCTATTGTCTGTTTTAGGAGAAAATAAATGAAACTACAGGAGCTTTTTTTGAAATACAAAAACCGCAAGGCCCTCCTGCTGGCTGTCACCTGGCTTACGGTCCTTGCATACTTGATTCTTTACTTTCTGTGTTCCCACTCTTTTTTGGACCTCTGGCCCTTCGTCCACTCTGACGAATCCTGGCTGGCTTTCTTAAGCCGGGATATGGCCGTCAACGGAGATTTCGGAGTCACAGAGAGCTTTTTTGACGCCAAGGCCCGGGTTCCCCACGCCCTGCGCCTTCTGTTTCATGCCCTGCAGGCTCTGTTTATCCGGCTCTTTGGCTTTGAAATCGCCTCGGTACGGCTCCTTTCCCTGCTGGCAGGCTGTCTCTGCCTGATGCTTATCTTTCATATCGGGCGGGTGCTTTCCGGCAAAGTCGCCGGTTTCCTTTTGATGG
>CAPNGW010000342.1 GCA_948665105.1 uncultured Lachnospiraceae bacterium | reverse complement strand
TAATCTGGGGGCGCACCAGAGCCGCCTCTGCCCCAAAGCAGGTGGCATAGACCTCCTCCAGCGTATCCCGTCCCAAATCATTGTAGCCGTAACCGTTGGTGGACATAAAGCACTCGGCACTGACCCGGTGCTTCTGCATGGCGCCGATGACCTTCAACTGGTTGAATTCCGCTGTGGCATCAATAGCTTCAAAGCGTCCCTTTAACTCCTTCTCCACCATCGTGCCAAGCCGATACACCGGTTCACTGATGCCCAATTTCATATAAATCTCTTTCATAATTGCTCCTGTTTTCGTATTAATATTTTTCTTTTTTATTTAAGGTTTTATCCACACAGGATTCCGACAGTATCCGGCTTGTCCACACCATCATATCATCCAGCATTTTATTTTCATCATAATCAAATTCCGGCTTATTGATCCAGATGACATCCCGCTCCCGCCGAAACCAGGTCAGCTGCCGCTTGGCAAAATGCCGGGTATCCCGCTTGATGCGGTAGACGGCCTCTTCCAGAGTGGCTTCCCCCGACAGATAATCGAATATCTCCTTGTAGCCCAGCCCTTGCATGGACACCATGTCACGGGTACAGCCCATGTCTCTTAAGGCCGTAACCTCCTTAAGGAGCCCCTCCTCCATCATCTTGTCCACCCGTTGGTTGATGCGCTCATATAATCGCCCCCGTTCATCATTCAGCACAAAATAGCAGAACCGATACGGGGATTCCTTCTGCCGCTCTGCTTCGTTGTGCTGTGAAATCATCTGACCGGTGAGATGGTGAAACTCCAAAGCCCGGATTACGCGCTTCACGTTGTTGGCGTGTATTTCCTCCGCCGCTTTTTTATCCACCTGATACAGCATACGGTGAAGATACTCCCCCCCATGTTCCCGGGCCAGCTGCTCCAGACTCTCCCGGTATCCGGCATCTGTCTTTTCTTTTGTAAAATCAACATCGTAAAGCAGGGCCTGAATATAAAAGCCCGTACCGCCTGTGACCACGGGAACCCGGCCTTGGGCATAAATATCCTCCATGGCGGCCTTGGCCATCTCCTGAAACCGCACCACATGAAATTCCTCGTTGGGGCTTAACACGTCAATGAGGTAATGGGGGACACCCTGCATTTCAGGCTTTTTTATTTTTGCAGAGCCAATGTCCATATGGCGGTACACCTGCATGGAATCCGCGGAAATTATAGAGCCGTTTATTTTTTTTGCCAGCTTCAGGGATAATTCCGTCTTACCCACCGCCGTGGGCCCCGTCAATATGATTAATGGTTTTTTCATCTACACCACCCGCCTGAATTTCTTTTCCAGCTCGTATCTGGACATGGAAATAATGGTTGGCCGGCCATGGGGACAATGGTAGGGATTCTCAAGGGTTAGAAGCTCGTCAATCAAATGCTTTATCTCCTGGGAGGACAGCTTCTGGTTGCCTTTCACTGCCGCTTTGCAGGATAAGGAAGCAATCTTTTCCAAAATCAGCTCCGGTGTCCCGCCGCCTCCAAGGTCGGAAAGGCTGTCCAGCATCTCTGTCATCAGCTCCTGACTATTGAGGCTATAGAGGTTTCCCGGCACGGCGGTGACGGCATACTCACGGCCGCCGAAGGGCTCAATCACAAACCCCACCCGGGTAAAATACTCCATATACGTCTTAAGGAGCTGCTCCTCCTGCATGGAAAGGGAAAGCAGCATGGGGGGATACAGCATTTGGGAGGTGTGCTCCTGGTTCCTTAAGGAAGCCATGGTGCGCTCATAAAGCACTTTTTCATGGGCGGCATGCTGGTCTATAATGTAGAGCTTGTCCTCCATCTGCACCAGCCAGTAGGTGTCGAAGACCTGGCCGATAATTGTGTGGTACTGGATGGATTCCGGAGATAAAAGCTTCCGCTGGGGAGGGGCTTCCTGCCCGGATGGCTTTTCTTCCTCCCTGGGCTGTGGCGTCTTTTCGTTATTCCCGCTATAAAGTGAAGAGGTATCCTTTACCAGTAAATCTGAAAGGTCTGTCTGTTGGTAAGTCCTTTGAAATTTCTTTTCATAGGGACTGTCCTTTCTTACCGCTTCACGAACCTGGGCCAGCCGGTTTTTCTCGAAGGGCTCTGGAATATGCCTGGCTTCCAGTGCTTTGGCCTTAGGCTCCTCCTTTTGCATCGTACTCTTTCCCGGCTCCACCTGATAGACCAGCTCGCTTTGGTTGATGGCCTCCCGAACAGTGCTTACCATGGTCTCATAGACCTGCTCCTGATTGCTGAAGCGCAGTTCCATCTTGGTGGGATGTACATTCACATCCAAAAGCTCCCCGCGGATGGATAAATGCAGTACCGTAAAAGGATATTTGTGCTGCATCACAAAGGATTTGTAGCCGTCCTCGATGCTTTTGGCAATGAGGCTGCTCCTTACATACCGTCCGTTAATAAAATAATTTTCAAAATTCCGGTTTCCTCTGGAAATCAGCGGCTTCCCGATAAATCCTTCCACTGCGAAGGCTTCCGTCTCCTTTTTTATCTCAAGGAGGTTTGCGGCGATGTCCCGGCCATAAATGTGATAGATAATCTCTTTTAAATTGGAATTGCCGGAGGTGTGAAGCTTCACCTGATTGTTGACAATGAATTTAAAGGAAATCTCCGGGTGGGACAGGGCCATGCGCTCCATCAAATCGCTGATGTATCCCGCTTCCGTGGGGGGCGTCTTTAAAAATTTCCGCCGGGCCGGAGTATTATAAAAGAGGTTCCGCACCAGAAATGTGGTGCCGTCGGGGGCTCCGATTTCCTCCAGGGACTGCTCCTTCCCGCCCTCAATGACATAGCGCACGCCACTGAAGCCTGCAGAGGTCTTTGTAATCAGCTCCACCTGGGCCACCGCCGCAATGCTGGAGAGGGCTTCCCCCCGAAACCCCAGAGAGGATACTGTTAATAAATCCTCCACACTTCGAATTTTGCTGG
>CAPNGW010000341.1 GCA_948665105.1 uncultured Lachnospiraceae bacterium | reverse complement strand
TCTCCCCAGAACATTTAGAGGCTCTTAGATTCGGAACCCGGAACAAAAGAGGAATACAATTTGTGCAATTTGCCAGCAACGATCTGTAAAATCCCCTTTTTACCCCGACATCATTATATCATTTCGAAAGGATTATCCCACCTCCTCCATCTCCCTTTTCCTCAGATATTTATTGATAATGGAAAAATACACAATGGTGGTTACTATGGAGCAGATAAGATCCGCCATGGGCTCCGCAAAGAAGGTATATCTGGGTGCAAAGAACATGGGAATCAGCAGAGTGAAGGCCACAAAGCTGAGTTTCCGAAACAGGGACAGGCTCAGAGAAACCTTACAGCATCCCAGCGCGGTGAGGCCGTCCACAAGCACATACTGAAAGCTTAAGGGAATTACCGCCAAGGTAAACACCTGGATTCCCCACACCGACAATTTGACCAGCCCGGCATCCCTGGTAAACAGGTGAACAAAATATTGGGGCAATATCCGAGACGCCAAAAACATCACTGTGGTGAAAGCCAGACAGAGCAGCAGGATATATTTTTCCGCTTTCTTGATGCGCATGGTATTTTTCGCGCCATAATTATAGCTGATAAGGGCCTGGGTGCCGCCGCTGATGCCCAGCATGGGGCCGGTAATCAGAAGGGTATAGCTTTGCACAATGGTGGCGCAGGTGATGAGGGTGTCCCCTTCTGCCGAACCGCCGTGATATTGCAGAACACTGTTTAGCACAATAAGAATAATATTGTCGCTGGCCATAATCAGGAAGGGAGAAAGTCCAAGGGCCAGTATCCGCCGGATAATCGAGGCTTCATAGCCGCCCAGAGAAATCGGAACCGGCACCCGTCTGCTCCTTAAAAAATACAGCACAAAGGCGAAGCTGGCAAACTGGGCAATCACCGTGGCTGTGGCAGCTCCGGCCACTCCCATGCGGAAGAGAAATATAAACACCGGGTCCAGAAGGATATTTATCACCGCGCCGGTTAAGGTGGCCGCCATGCTCACGGTGGCAAAGCCCTGGCAGGTGATAAAATAATTCAACCCGATGGACATAAGGGCGAAAAAGGTGCCCACCGTGTAGATGGTAAGGTAGGTGTTGGCATAGGGCATGGTAATCTGGCTGGCGCCGAACCACAGCAGCAGCTTTTCCTTCAGCAATAGAAATACAATGGTCAGAACGAGGGAAAAAATCACCAGCGTCAGAAAACTGTTGGACAGAATCTGCTTTGCCTTTGCCATATTTTTCTCTCCCAGCTTCATGGCCATAAAGATGGAGCCGCCCAGTCCAATCAGGGTACCGAAGGAGGAGAGAAGATTCACAACAGGGCCGCAGACGCCCACCCCCGCCAAAGCCAAATCGCCGATTCCTTCGATATTTCCAATATACATCCTATCAATGATACTGTACAGCACATTGACGAACTGTGAAATCATGGCGGGGATTGCCAGACGAAGCACAAGGGCGGGAACGGAGTCTTGGCCCAAATCATTTTGCACTCGCATATTTTAACACTTCTTTCGTTTCGGAATAAATTCGTATCTACTATAGCAAAAAGCTTATGAAAAGAGAAGTGTTTTCTTTGAGAATCGTGTAAATTTCAGTTGTGAACCTGTAAAAATTATGGTATCGTAAATAAAGCGAAAGACGGAGGTGCATATGGAAAAAAGACAGATACGGCCCATATTTTTATGGACCGTTTGCATGGCGCTCCTGCTTATGGCAGGCTGCGGCGGAAGAAGTAAGGAAGCCTTGGACAATGAGCTGGCCTACCGGCAGCTGGGGTTAAATAAGATGCAGGAGGGCAGCTATGATGAGGCCATAGAGGCATTTCAGAAGGCTCTTGACCAGTCTCTGGCTGTGATTGAGGAGCTGGAGCTTGATATCTGTTACTATAAGGCTGCGGCCCAGTATATGAGTGGAGATGCAGAAGGGGCAATCAAGACTTACACGGCCCTTATCGATTATGACGAGAAGAATTCGGATGCCTTGTATCTTCGGGGAACCCAGTATCTTTTGGGGGGACAGAATAAGGAAGCCCTTGCGGATTATGAGAGTGCCCTTGCCATCGACAAGGACAATGGCATGCTCTACAATAAAATCGGGGAGCATTTGACCACTGCCGGTCTTAAAAAGGAGGCGGGGAATATCTTAAACCAGGCTTTGAAAATAAAAGAGGAGGATGCGGCAGACTACCGGGAAAAGGGGTATACCTACTACCTGCTGGGTCAGTATGACAGTGCCCGCCCGTATCTGGACAAGGCCATAGGCGAAAACGATACCGAGGCCGCTTTTTATCTGGCCAAGCTGTATGAGGCCCAAGGGGATAATGAGCAGGCTGCCCAATTTTATGAAAGCTATGTTAAGACCCACGGAAACGATACGGAGACCTTGAATGCACTGGGAGTTGCCAGAATGGGGGAGGGAAACTATGAGCAGGCCCTTGCCTTCTTCCAGCAGGCACTGGAAAACGAAAGCCCCAAAAATCAGCAGGAGCTTCAGCGGAATGAAATTGCTGCACTGGAATACCTCAACCGATTCTCCGAGGCCAGAGGGAAGATGGAGGAGTATCTGAAGGATTATCCCGAGGATGAGGCGGCGGTGCGGGAGTATGAGTTCCTTAAGAGCAGATAACGGGGGAATTTCTTGAAGTGCCGGGAGAAATTGGGTATAATGGAAGCAGAAATCATATAGTGCAAATGGGGCCAGAGAGGAGTCAGAGATGTACCAGACAGAGGAATTAAAGAAACAGATAAACAGCGGGCAGCTTAATAGCCGGCTGAAAGAAATCTACGTGGATGAAGGTCTGCTGTCCTGTCAGAAGGAACGCTATATAGAGGCCATAGGAAAATTTGAGGAGCTGTTCGGGGAGGGAGAAGTGGAGCTCTACAGCGCACCGGGCAGAAGCGAGGTGGGGGGCAACCATACGGACCACCAGCGG
>CAPNGW010000340.1 GCA_948665105.1 uncultured Lachnospiraceae bacterium | reverse complement strand
CCCGTCACGCTCCCAGGCAGGCCTAGAAAGTTCGAGTGACCTCATCCCCGCCCTTTTAAAGGGGTCGGGGGACTGGGTCAGACTCTCCCGTCTCGCTCCCAGCTGGGCCTTGACAGAGAAGCAGGGAGTATAACGGGCTTAAAAGTTACAATCATTTATTTGTATTTTACATATATCAGCGGTATAATAAAGAAAACTTGCAATTATAATAAATCTATTTCTATTGGAGTGGTTATTCTTCGTTTTCACTAAAGGAGGCTATACCATGGAGTTACCAAGAGAGCTGCCCCATACACTTTCAGATATTGAGTATAATTATGTGGAGCCGGATATAAGCGTTATTTGCGACAAGAGTAAACTCACAGACAAGGGATGTAATGGTGCGCCCGACTGGGTAATTGAGGTTGTTTCTAAAAGCACACAGAATAGAGATTATGGGATTAAGCTTTTTAAATACTGCAATTCTGGCGTACGGGAATATTGGGTTGTAAACCCCGTGACGAATATTGTCAATGTCTTTGACTTTGAACATAACCAGGAAAACAAGCAATATTCTTTTGACGAAGAAATCCCCGTGTGTATTTATGAGGACTTCAGTATACAGATTTCAGATTTGTTAAAATAAAATATTAGTCAGGTTTTGCTTCGGCAAAGTGTTTGGAAGTAGGGACCATTTCATATACGTATTTTAAAATGCTATTTTAAGAGGTGTGACTATGAATTTTTCACTTTTAGAAGATTTTCATACAACATGGCGGGATATCCTGGTTATCGGGAAAACGATGGAACGTGACGGCAGGAAATACCACATTGTGGGCATGACCTTATCCGATGAGGCAAGGCTTTATATCATTGAGCCCCACCTGGAGCCGAAGGTCAGAAGGAGAAAAGGCATCCGTAACCAGAGAAGTATATTGAAAGAGTATGGGGAAGGTGACTGCTGTTACTTACATTGCAGCGACTTCTGCCTTGGCCGTCAACAGCTTAATGTGCGAACCGGCACGGGTGGCCCTATGAATTCAGACGATTACGGGACAATCCAGCTATTTTTCGATATGATGAGTGCCGGCTGGAGGATTCCGGAATGGCTGAAGGATACGGACTGGGACAAGCTGCAGCTGTTGACTCTGACCATGGACAATGTGGAGAAGCTGCCTGAATTTACACCGGATATGCCCATAACCATAACCCATGGACCCGTTCCCCTCCGGCACATAGTGGAGAAGCAGGTTACTTTGCATGTGGGGAAAAGCCGCTCCTTTCATTTTACGGATGGTTATGGGGATGAGGTGCAGTGCCATATCAACAATGTCACCTTGATAGATGCTTGGAAGGATATGGAAGAACAGTGGAAGGCCCCCAGGCTGGCAGAGCGGTTTACACCCAAGCAGCTGGAGCAGGCCAGAAAGTACAGCTATGATGCGCTAAAGCAAAACTGCCCAAAAGGAATGTGCTATGTGGGAATAGAATACGAATGCAGCAAGGATTTGAACCTGACCTTCTACTCCAAGGAGTATTTACAATCTCTACCGGAGATTCATAAGGGAAGCGCGCTGTTTGTCTCGATGCGGTTAAAACCCGATAAACAAACCGGGACACATGACCTTCCCCTGAAAGGCTGTGTGATACAGACCCCCGTTCCCCCGGATACAGTCAAAATTTCTGCAGAATTGTTTCTGTATTTTGAAATGGTGAAGGCATGGACGGAAAGGGTGTCATAATGGAAAATAATACCTGCCGGAAGCGCTTTGCTAAGCTTAACCGAAGCACTTTACTAAGCTTAAGGCTGGTACCACGAAAGGAAGCATATTTATGCGATACCTGGATTACTTTACCTTCCCGGACGGCGACGAAGAATTTGATTTTCTGCTGGGAATACAGAGAAAATGCTACGATACATATTATCCCTTCAAGGTTCTCTCCAAGCACCGTTTTTCCCGGATAGACTTTGAGCCGGTGACCATCCTTTATGGGGGCAACGGCAGCGGGAAATCCACGGCTTTAAATGTGATTGCCGAAAAGCTGGGGCTGAAGCGGGATACGGTTTTCAACAAGTCTAATTTTTTGCCGGACTATCTTAGGCTGTGCAAGGCAGAGCTGATTGGGGAGATACCAGAGGACAGCCGGATTATCACCAGTGATGATGTCTTTGACTATATGCTCAACATCCGTACTCTCAACGAGGGTATTGACAGGCGCAGGGAGGAGCTCTTTACAGAATATCTGGATACAAAGTACTCAGATTTCCGCATGAATTCCATGGCGGATTATGAGAAGCTTAAGCGGGTCAATAAGGCCAGAAGCAACACCCAGTCCCGGTTCGTCAGAAAGGAGTTGATGGACAATATCCGGGAGTACTCCAACGGGGAGAGCGCCTTTCGGTATTTTGCGGACAAAATCGGGGAAAACGGATTGTTTCTTTTGGACGAGCCGGAGAACAGCCTGTCCCCGGCCAGACAGCAGGAGCTGGCAAAATTCATTGCCGATTCCGCCCGGTTCTTCGGCTGCCAGTTCGTGATTTCCACCCACTCGCCCTTTGTGCTGGCCATTGACCGGGCAAAAATATACGATTTGGATGAGGACCCGGTGGATTTAAAGGTCTGGACCAAGCTTCCCAACGTGCGGGCATACTATGAATTTTTCCGGGAACACCGGGAGGAATTTCGGTGAGATACAAAAATGGCCTGGAAGGATATACGGCAGGAAAAATATATTTAAAAAAGTTTTGTTTTGTTGTTAAAACAACAGAATGCTTTGGCGAATGATTGTATAATCTGAATAAATATTGTATATGTTGCCAAATTAAGGAGGATATTATGGTAAGAAAAATAATTCATATCGACGAAGAAAAATGTATCGGGTGCGGACTGTGTGCGGAGGCCTGTCATGAGGGGGCCATTGCCATGGTGGACGGCAAGGCGAAGCTGATGCGAGACGATTACTGTG
>CAPNGW010000339.1 GCA_948665105.1 uncultured Lachnospiraceae bacterium | reverse complement strand
CAGGAAAAATGTGGTATACTCAAGAAAAAGGAGGAGATGCATATGCTGGAGAAAATGGACGTATCAAGAAAAATGGATTCCAAGGAAGCCAAAAAAATCCTGGAGGAAGCCGCCCAGAAGCTGGGGCGGCTTCAAAGGGAATGCAAAAATGAGAATATCCCAATACTCATCGCCTTTGAGGGCATGGGAGCTGCCGGAAAAGGCATTCAGATTAACCGTCTGATTCAGGCCTTAGACCCCAGAGGCTTTGAGGTGTACACCAGCAACCAGTCCAATCGGGAGGAACGCCTGCGTCCCTTCCTCTGGCGCTATTGGACGAAAACTCCTGCCAAGGGCAGAATCGCCATTTTTGACCGCAGCTGGTACCGGAGCGTTCAGGCGGACCGTTTCGACGCGGAGATGAACGGCAAAAAGGAAGCCACCGGCAAAAGGATGGAGGTGGACTACCACGACATTCGCTCTTTTGAAAAGCAGCTCTATGACGACGGCACGGTTTTAATCAAATTATTCCTGTATATTGACAAGAAAGAGCAGAAGAAGCGTTTTGAAAAGCTGGAATCCTCCAAGGAGTCCGCCTGGCGGGTGAGCAAGGACGACTGGAAGCGGAACAAGGAATTTGACCGCTATGTGAAAATAAACGAGCAGATGCTGGAGGCCACCGACACGGAGTATGCTCCCTGGACCCTGGTGGAGGCGGTGGACAAGGATTATGCCGCCGTAAAAATTATCTCCACGGTCTGTGAGCGGCTGGAATATGCCCTTTCCCGTAAGAAGCAGGGGCAGACGGGCGGAAAGAAGCAGGAGGCCATACCCCGGGAGGCCTTCAAAAATGATGTCTTAAGCGGCATAGATTTGACCAAAAGCCTGACCCGGGAAGAGTACAAGGAGCAGATTAAGAAGCTCCAGAAAAAAGTGGAAAAGCTCCACAATGAGCTGTATCAGAGGCGTATCCCTGTGATTATGGGATTTGAGGGGTGGGACGCAGCCGGGAAGGGCGGAGCCATCCGAAGACTTACCAGCCATCTGGACCCCAGAGGATATCAGGTGAATCCCACAGCAGCCCCCAACGACATTGAGAAGAAGCACCACTACCTGTGGCGGTTCTATGTGGACATGCCCAAGGCCGGGCACATTGCCATCTTCGACCGCACCTGGTATGGAAGGGTGATGGTGGAACGCATTGAAGGCTTCTGTACCACGGAAGAATGGCAGAGGGCCTATGGGGAAATCAATGAGATGGAGAGACACCTGACCAACGCGGGGGCCATCGTGTTAAAATTCTGGCTGCACATCGACAAGGATGAGCAGGAGAGGCGGTTCAAAGAACGTATGAACGATCCGGCCAAGCAGTGGAAAATTACGGAGGAAGACTGGCGGAACCGGGAAAAATGGGACCAGTATGAGGAGGCCGTCAACGAGATGCTCATCCGCACTTCCACCACCTATGCACCCTGGACCGTGGTGGAAGGGAATTCCAAATATTACGCCAGGGTGAAGGTATTAAGGACTGTGGTGGAGGCCATAGAGGCCAGGCTGAAGGAGGACTAAAGCATCAGCTCGTAGACGCCCAGAATGACAATGATGCACCCGGAGAGCAAATCGGCCACCCGCCCCAGAGCTCCCGGGGCCCAGCGGGTTCCTATCCGGTTCCCGGTAAAAAGAAAAAATCCGCAGAAAAACAGTGTAAGCAGAGAAGTGAGAAGGAAGTGGATACCCGCAAAGCTGGCTCCAATCCCCATACCCGCATTATTGACGGTAAGGGCCAGCCCCAGGGCGGCCGCTTCCTTTTTTGAGAGCCGGTTTTTTGACTGGCTGCTTAAGGCTGCTTTGTCGGAGCCCTGGGCTCTTACCTTCTCCAGAATAAATTTGATACAGTAGTAGAGTCCCAGCAAAATCAGCAGCAAGCTCCCGGCAATCTTAGTGCTGCCACCGGGAAGAAAGGCACTGGCCGCTGTCCCCAGACTGATGGAAACAAGTGTTCCCAGGAAGGTAATCAGGCTGATAATCAGATTTGTAAGGAAAGGAATCCCCTGCCTTTTGACTCCGTAGGAAAAACCTACCACAAAAGCGTCGATATTTGCGGAAATCCCGAATAGCAGAGCGGAAATTATATGCATAAAAACCTCCGCCGGATTTTTTTATCTTCCGAATGCAAGCGGATTTTTATGCCGCATTTATTTCAGGTATAAAAAACTCCGGTTGGTAATATACTCAATATCAATATATTCCGGGCGGAGGGGATGTGTGCTTTGACAGGCAGCTACAGCCAAAAGTGTAGGAGGCATATTTGGCCGGAACCTTAGCGGTATTGGGTCTTGCGGCAGGGGCGGGATAGATATTAAGATAGAGATAACACGGAAAAAGCTATGAAAGAACATCAGAAAGGCAGTGATATATATGCAGGAAATTACGATAAATCAAAGAAAAGTGGCCATGATTGGCTGCGGCTTCGTGGGAGCGGCCACGGCATTCAGCTTAATGGAAAGCGGACTTTTCAGTGAAATGGTTTTAATTGACGCAGACCATGCAAGGGCGGAGGGGGAGGCCCTTGATATCAGCCATGGCCTCCCCTTTGCAAGGCCCATGAAAATCTATGCAGGGGAGTACGACGATATTGTGGACGCGGCCATCATTATAATCACCGCAGGGGCGAACCAAAAGCCCGACGAAACAAGGCTTGATCTGGTACAGAAAAATGTGGGTATCTTTAAATCCATTATTCCGGAGATTGCCAGACGGCAGTGCCCGGGGATTCTGCTGGTGGTGTCGAACCCGGTGGATATTCTCACCTATACGGCATGGAAGCTGTCCGGATTTCCCGAAAACCGGGTGCTGGGCTCAGGAACAGTGCTGGATACGGCGCGGCTTAAGTACAATTTGGGGGAACATTTGGGAGTGGACAGCCGGGGTGTTCACGCCTTTATCATCGGGGAGCACGGAGACAGCGAGATGGCTGCCT
>CAPNGW010000338.1 GCA_948665105.1 uncultured Lachnospiraceae bacterium | reverse complement strand
CAAGGCCCAGGCCGGAGCCTTCGGTGCTTCTTGCCAGGTCTCCCCGGGCAAACCTCTGGGTCAGCTCCTCTCCGCTGACACTGAGCTCCTGGGCAGACATATTTTTGATAGTAATCTCCACCCCGGAATTCTCCGGGGCATCCGCCACAGGCGCCTCCTTCACTACCTCAATATACACCCGGCTGCCCCGCATGGCATATTTTTCAATATTTCCAAAAAGGTTTTCAAAAATTCTCCATGTCTTCTGATTATCCAGCATCCGGGTAACCTTCTCCTCCGGCAGGGTCCATTTTACTGTAAGCCCCATGCTGGCAAAGGCTGCCTCGTGCTCCATCCATATCTGCTTTATGAGATTTACCACGTCCACCTCCATCAGGTCCAGCTGGATGGTGTTGCTGACAGCCTTGCTGACCTCGAACAAATCCTCCACCAGGATTTTCAGCCGGTGGGATTTCTTGTCCAGAATGTCCACATAGGCCCGTCGCTGCTCCGGTGTGAGGTTTTGATCCTTCAATAGCTCCACATAGGTGGTGATGGCCGTCAGAGGCGTCTTTAAATCGTGGGACACGTTGGTAATGAGCTCCGTCTTCATCCTCTGGCTCTTGACCTCCTCCTCCACAGCCCGGGAAAAGCCACTGCGGATTTTGGCAAGCTCCTGCTTGAAGGGCTCAAACATGCCCCAGTCCGAGGTGTCCTCATATTCCAGCTCTCCCTGGGCAATGTGGGCCGTGGCGCGCATCAGGGATTGATAATCCTTTTCCATCCTGTCGTACTGGCGTTTCAGAATTAGAAACAGCGCCACCGAGTAAATAACCAAGGCAAAGATTCCCAAAAACCAGAAGCAGGACAGCACCGCTAAAACCAGGAAATTTAGAATCACAATTCTTCGTATGAGCCGGATGGTTTTACGGCTGAAATCCACATGGGCAATCTCATCCTTTACCTTCTCCAGGCGGCCCTTAAGCCAGGCGATGCCCCTGGTTCCAAAAAGACAGACCAGGCTGTACTGGCGAATATACTCCCTGGGTCCCAGAGTGAATACCGGACGCAAGAAGCAGAGAGATACATACCACATACCGTACAATAACAGCAGCGACAAGGCGATACCCCCCACGCTCAACATCTGTGCGTAGGTTCCGTCAGCCAGGAACTGAAACAGGGCTTTCGTTCCGGCCTCGTTCACATACCGGACATTCATGTCCAGAAAATTCTGCCCCATGCCAAGGACTGCCATAAAGCCGACGATGGCCGGCTCCATCAGGTACCAGCGGCCTTTTCGCTTGAAATCAATGGTTCCCTTAAAAATCCGGTTGCTGTTTAAGATTAGCATCACAAGGGCCAGGACTGCAAGCATCCAGCTATAAAGCACACTGTTTCCGGCGATGTAATAGGCATGACTCCAAATCAGATACTCGCTTTCCCAGTCACTCTCCGCCCCCATATTGATGGTCTTGGGGATTCCGTAGACCACCTGAAAATTTCTGGGAACAAATCCACTTTTTTCCGTTACCTCACCCAGGAGTTCTTGCTCTACTTCGGAAAAATTACACTCTCTTTTCGCCTGCAGCACATTTTTTACAATGGCATCCTCCCACCCGTTCTGGCTCCATACTCCTTCCACGGAAGGATTTCCCTCCCCGTCATACCGAAGGATAAAATAGCATTGATACCAGCTCTTTAATTCTTCCAAAGCCAGGGGCTCTCCCCCGCGCTCTCCCAGCAATGCACTGAGATTTCGGGTAGTATTTGTGAGAGGAGCCTTTGTGTCATTTCCCGAAACCGGAGCAGCATAGTAATCCACTGCATTTCGGTAATTCTCAAAATTCTGTTCCCACTGCTCAATGCCACCCTTTACGCCCGCCCCATTGGGGCCTTGGTAGGTTTCATTCTCGTAAAAGAGAACATAGCTTCCCTGAACCAGCTGTTTCATAAAATAAAGGTCGACTCCCTTCTCCAGCTTCAGATTCTCATATTCCTTCTGTGCATTTCCTCCGATAACCGGAAATGCAAGAAAGCTTACAAGGACCGCCAACAGGATTGCCAAAAGCGCCAGTCCGAAGCGAATGCTACGGCTGCTTTTCAATTTTATATCCAACACCCCACACCACCTTTAAATATTTTGGATCTCTTGGGTTAATCTCAATCTTGTCCCGAATGTTGCGAACATGCACCATAATGGTATCTGTGTTGATGGCCTTTTCGTTCCAGACCCTCTCGTAAATCTCATCTGCCGAAAATACACGGCCGGGATTTTTCATAAGCAGGGTTAAAATCTTAAACTCGCTGGGGGTAAGGTGGGCAGGTTTTCCGTCCACCAGCACCTCCACCGTATCCTCATTCAGCTCCAGGCCTCCCGCTATGTATACGCGCTCATTGTTCTCCCCGCTGCCCTCCCGACTCTTAAACCGGCTGTAACGGCGAAGCTGGGAATTGACTCTGGCCATAAGCTCCAGAGGTGTAAAGGGTTTGGTCACGTAGTCATCGGCACCGATATTTAAGCCCATGACCTTGTCTGTCTCCTCGGATTTGGCGGAAAGCATGATAACGGGGAATTCGTATTTTTCCCTGAGTCTCACCGTCATGGTAATGCCATCCATCCGGGGCATCATAATATCCACAATGGCCAAATCAATGGTCTCATCCTCCAATACGGCCAACCCCTCCACGCCGTTTCCGGCCTTGTGAACCTGATAGCCCTGACTCCGCAAAAATATTTCAATGCCGTCCCGGATTTCCGGGTCGTCCTCCACAATCAGAATGTGATACTCGCTGTGATTTATGGGTTCCATGATTTACACTCCTTTTATCCTCAGTTTGCAATACGCCTTTTTATTGTATCATATAACCGTGGAAAAGGTATAGTATTTTGGCAGCACTCCTCATAGCAGCGTTCAAAAAGGCCGGCCACATGGCTCTGGGAGTAGCAGGCCGCGGTCCTTCGGGCGGCCTGGCTCATGGCATGATACTTCTCTT
>CAPNGW010000337.1 GCA_948665105.1 uncultured Lachnospiraceae bacterium | reverse complement strand
TCGGAGCTGGCGGGCATGGGTACCACAGCAGTGCTGGCCTGCATCGAAGGAAGCCGTCTTACGGTGGCAAATGTAGGTGACAGCCGGCTGTATGTGTTGAATGAAAAGATTACTCAGATTACCAGGGACCATTCCCTTGTGGAAGAGATGGTACGCATGGGCGAGTTAGAAGCGGCGGAGGCCAGAGAGCATCCCGACAGAAACATTATCACCCGGGCCATCGGGGCCACCGAGGAAGTGGTGGCAGATGTTTTTGAGGCAGAGCTGAAGGAGCAGGACACCGTGCTTTTGTGTACCGACGGCCTGAACAATATGCTGACGGATGAAGAGATACTTGAGATTATGAACAGTGGTGGGGAACTTGCAGACAGAGTGACAAGGCTAATTGAGCAGGCCAATGAAAGCGGCGGGAAAGACAATGTTACAGCCATTGGGATAGAATCATATTGAGGTGAGGTGAAGATATGTTGACAGAAGGAATGTATATAGCGGACAGGTACGAGATTATCGGAAAAATCGGAACCGGCGGAATGTCCGACGTTTATAAGGCAAAGGACCATATTCTGGGCCGGAATGTGGCCATCAAGGTACTGAAACAGGAATTTTCTGAGGATGTGAACTTTGTCACAAAGTTCCGTACGGAGGCACAGTCTGCAGCAGGGCTGGAGCATCCCAACATTGTGAATATCTATGATGTTGGCAGTGAGAACGGAATGTACTTCATCGTGATGGAGTATGTGGAAGGAATCACATTAAAAACTTATATTGAGAAAAAGGGCCAGCTTTCCTACAAGGAAGCTGTCAGCATTGCTATACAGGTGGGACGCGGTATTGAGGCAGCCCACAACAAACATATTGTACACCGGGATATCAAGCCCCAGAATATTATTATTTCCACGGAAGGCAAGGTGAAGGTGACGGACTTCGGTATTGCCCGGGCAGCCAACAACCATACGCTTCATTCCGATGTGATGGGCTCTGTGCACTATACGTCGCCGGAGCAGGCCAGAAACGGATTTGTGGATGGCAAGAGTGATATCTATTCTCTGGGTATTGTGATGTACGAGATGGTGACGGGGCGTGTTCCCTTTGACGGAGACAGCACGGTGGCCATTGCCATTCAGCATCTGCAGGAGGAGATGGTTTCCCCCGGCTCTTTTGCGCCCAGGCTTCCCGTCAGCATGGAAAAGCTGATTATGAAGTGTACCCAGAAGAACCCGGACCGTCGCTATGAGAGCATCAGCGATTTGCTGGTGGACTTAAAGAAGGTGTTAATCAGTCCCGATGATGACTTTGTGACCATCATTCCCGTAGGCCAGGATAAGACTAGAATGGTGCAAAGGGATGAGGTGGATGTGATTCTCAAGGAGACCAATGAGGCCTATTATCGGGAGCAGGATGAAGATACGGAATTGGATGAGGAAGAGGATGAGGAGGGCGGCTTTTTAAATCCCAGAATGGAAAAGGCCGTGACCATCATGGGAATTGTGGCAGCCGTTATCATAGTGATTATCATTGTGGTAATTCTGGGAAGCCTGCTGGGATGGTTCCGCTTTGGAGGCGGGAAAGACAAGGATAAGGACAACAATCTGCCCATTGAGAATAATATTGATGGAGAAGAGGACCAGGAAGACAAGGATTTGGTTACCATGATTTCTGTGCTGGGTATGACCGAGGAGGAAGCGGAAGCAGAACTGAAGAAGATGAATCTGGGCATCCGTGTGGTGGGCAGCGCCGCCTCCGATGAGTACGAGGAGGGGCAGATTGTGCACCAGAACGTGGAAAAGGACGATAAGGTGCCGAAAAATACCACCATTGAGGTTACAATCTGCAGTGGACCCGGCGAATTCGAAGCACCCAGTGTGGTGGGAAAGGACGGGGAGCAGGCCCAGGGAATCATTGAAAATATGGGATTGGTTCCCAAGCGTGACTTCGCATACAGCGATACGGTTCCTCAGGGGAAGGTTATCTCTCAGACACCGGAGGGCGGAACCTCTGTCAAAAAGGGTGATACGGTCACCTATATTGTGAGCCAGGGAACCGAGACGGCGAAGGTGCCGGATGTGACCGGCAAATCGGAAAGCGAGGCGAGGGAGACTCTCGCCAATGCCGGCTTCAATAATGTGACGTCTACCTCCGAATATGACGATACGGTGGCGGAAGGCCTGGTAATTCGCCAGAGCTTTTCTGGAGAGTACAAGGAGCCGGGAACCACCATCAGTCTGGTAATCAGTATGGGCAAGCAGACAACATACTATTCCTTTAACAAGGACTATAAAAAGCCGGCAGAAAATGCCACAGCCACGGTGGAACTGTACAAAGCGGAAAGCGATGAAGATGTGAAGCCCGCAGTGCAGGATAACGGAACGACGATTACGATATCTGCCTCCAATATTGCGGATGTGAACAGCGGAACGCTGGTGATAAACTGGAGCTGGACGGAAAAGGTGTCGGTTCCCAACGAGGACGGAACGGTGACAGAGAAGGAAGAAACGAAAACCAAGACTGATGAATACAATGTCACTTTCCAGCAGCAGTAGGAGTTTAATTTGACACAGGGAAAAATCATCAAAGGGATTGCGGGGTTCTACTATGTCCACGTACAGGAAGCAGGCGTGTATGAGTGCAAGGCCAAAGGAATTTTCCGAAAAGACCATATTAAGCCTCTGGTGGGGGACGATGTGGAGCTTACCCTTCTGGACGAGACGGAGAAAACCGGCAATATCACAAGGATTCTGGAAAGAAAAAATGAATTAATCCGGCCTGCGGTGGCAAATATTGACCAGGCGCTGGTAATTTTTGCCTCCGCCAGTCCCAAACCGAATTTTTATCTGCTTGACAGGTTTCTGGTAAGTATGGAGTACCAGGGCGTAGACACGGTGGTCTGCTTTAACAAGGTGGATTTGGCCCATGAGGCGTATCTTGAGGAGCTGTTAAGGCGGTATCAGCACTGCGGACACAGTGTGCTCGTTACCAGTGCAAAGG
>CAPNGW010000336.1 GCA_948665105.1 uncultured Lachnospiraceae bacterium | reverse complement strand
CAATGGCGGCGGAGACAACAGCGGCGGTAATGAAAACAATGGCGGCGGAGACAACAGCGGCAATACCGGAGACAACGGCAATAACGGTAATGATAACCAGAATAACAATGACAGCAACAATAGCAACAGCTCAAACAGTGCTGACAAAAATGGTACGAAATCGGATGCCTCAAAGGGCAGCGAGCCTAAGACCGGGGACGTTACGCCAATAGAGCTGTATGCCACCCTTGCCCTGATTGCAGGCTTTACCTGTCTGCTCCTGTATTTTACAGACAAAAAGAGGGGCATGACGGAAGAAACAAAATAAGTGAAGAAAGACTGTGAGAACACTTATGGAATATCCTGCGCCAAATGCCAGCGCACCCAATAAGACCAGCAAGATCTTGCAGTAAAGAGAAGTCCCCTGTTACTTAACACATAAGTAGCAGGGGATTTCTGGCTGTCAGTGGTAAGGAAGGTCATGATAGCTACGAAAAATTAAGTATGACAAAAATATGGAGTTGAAACACGTTTTTAAAAGATGTACTATGAAACGGTAAAGATATTAAGGGAACATTCCATAGCATCCAGAAAGCATTCCACAGCAATTATATGGTTTTGATGTTTTGGGCAGGATATAATAAAATGTCTGTTCTGATGATGACGAGGAGGTGGCACATTGATCCATATTGTAATCTGTGATGATGAAACATATATGTCCCACCACATAAGGACAATGGCCTCCGATTTTTTCCGTAAAAAGAATAGGGAGATTAGTCTGCGCTTGTTTTCCAGCGGAGAAGAGCTGCTGGATTACGACGGGCAGATTGATATCCTGTTTCTGGATATCCAGATGAAGGACATGGACGGCATGGAAACAGCGAGGAAGCTGAGAGCGGATAAGTTCCGGGGATTTATAATCTTCATTACGGTGCTGAAGGAAATGGTATTCCGGTCTTTTGAGGTGCAGGCCTACGATTACCTGGTCAAGCCGGTGAAAGAGAAGCAGTTTGAGAGAACCATGGAGCGCCTTTATGCTTCCATGTGCAGTGCCAGCGAAGACCGTCTGCTTGTGCAAAAAAGATATGAGAGCCGCATTATCAGGAAGGAGGAGATTGTTTTCTGTGAAATCATAGACCGGAAAATCTATCTGAACCTGGCTTCCGGAGATGTGGTTGATTATTATGAGCGGATTGAAAATCTGGAGACGAAATTGGATGACTATTTTTTTCGGTGCCACAGGAGTTATCTCATCAATTTGAAGCATTTAAAAGGATATAAGAATGGAATTGCATATATGGATAACGGCGGGGAGATTCCCGTATCACGGCTGCGGAGCAGGGAGCTTTCCAGTGTTGTCCTGCAGTATATGAAAAATATGTAAGGGCTTTTACATATGGAGGCAGGTAAAATGGCTGAGTACTTAGATTTTTTTAATGTATATATTATGGGCGTCATCGAGATGCTTTTTCAGTTTTATTTCCTGGTAAAAATCCTGAAAAAGAAAGTATGGCCTCCTTTTTATTTCCTGTTTTCAGTATGTGGGGTGATTATCAACGATTTTCTTCCGGCCGTCACGATAATCGGCTTCGTAGTGCTTGTCTTTCTTCTTACGGCATGTGGGACCTTTGTTTGCCATGGGGATTTTAAGTCTTCCATATTGTATGCGTCTCTGATAACTGAAATCATGCTGCTCTGCTATGGAATTGTGAAATCCCTGATGGGGATTTTATGCCCATGGATGCCTGCTGTTTTCCATGATGCGGCTGGCATCGCGGTCATGCTGGTCAGCGAGGCAGCGTCACTGGCGCTGACCGGGTTTTGTTACTATATGCTGTATCGTTATTTTTCCTGCTATACCGTGGCGGAAATGCAGCAAATGTTTCTGGTTTTCATCCCGATACTGATGATATTTATTATGAGTGAGTACATCAATTCCATTGAATTTCAGTATGAGGTCTTGATGGAAGGAGGACCTTCCGGGTATCTGTTCAGCCACTGGCAGCTGCTTGCCATGCATCTTTTGGGGCTTGCCAGCCTGTTCTGCATCCTGTTTACTTATAAGAAGCTGTTGCAGAATTTCCGTCTCAGCACAGAATTATCGTTGCTGGAACAGGAAGAGCATTCCCTGAACCAGTATGTGGAGGAAGCGAAGACCCGTTATGACAAGACAAAATCATTCCGCCATGATATAAGAAACCACATCGCAGTGGTAAAAAAGCTCCTGCAAAGTGGAAAACTGGAACAGGCTGTAAGCTATATTGAGGATATGGACGATATGGCGGAAAAAATGTCATTCCCCTTAAGCACCAATAACCCGGTAGTGGATATCCTGGTGGGAAATAAACTGGGGGTTGCAAAAAGTATGGGAATAGACGTAAGCTGCTCCCTTCTTCTGCCATACCCCTGCGGCCTTAAGGACATTGATATCTGCATTGTCCTGTCAAATGCTTTGGACAATGCAATCCATGCATGTAAGAGTCTGGAGGTCGGCACAGAGAAATATATCCATGTGTCCGGGCGTATACAGGGGGATTTTCTTATGATGGAAATTGAGAACAGCTTCCATGGAAAAGGCATGTCTAAAAAAGGGACCGGCCTGTCAAATATAAGAACGGTAGCCGAAAAATATGGCGGTGCCATGAGCATAGAGACAAAGGGGGGTGTATTTGTGCTGCATGTACTGCTGATTATCCCACAGCATTCGAGAAATTCTATGATGGACTGGCTTTAGAGGCCGTAGCTTTTCTTTTTGCACCGAATAGAAATGTTATTGCAGAATAAGACATCTGATGCTATGATGAATCTAGGAGGAAATGTCACAAGAAGTGCGGTTTTTTATGGAAATATCTATGAGTATGGAAAAAGCAATCTATGAAAACGGTGAAAGCTTCCCCTATCTGGGACAGGGCTATACCCTGGAAATCAGGCAGTACCCGTCCTATAAGAAGCCCGGCGTCATGACGGAGGGCGAGAGGCTTGTGGTGCTCACCGCCTGGAGGGACAGCGCCTCTGTAAA
>CAPNGW010000335.1 GCA_948665105.1 uncultured Lachnospiraceae bacterium | reverse complement strand
CCTTTGTTGTTTTCACTTCCGGATAGGGACTTGTTCCCCAGCTCTGGTAATCATAATCAATGACCGTACACTCATAGGTCAAATCGTTGCTGCTTGTATTGATGACTGCGCCTGCACGAATGGTAACGGAATCATTCTCAGGAATATATACGCCTGTAATCGCCTTGGAATTATCACTATTGGTGCTGGACTCCTTAATGATATTATCCGTCCAGTTGGAAATGCCCAGGACACCCAAATAATAAGCTTCATTCGCAGCCGCTCCATTACTGTCCATATATTTAAATACATTATATGCCTGACGCTTATTTCCGGCAACATCCATAAGGCCCATTTCCCGGAAATCCCATCCGGTATCAGTCCATGGCTGATAAATACATGCATCAATCATATCATCTCTTTCAGCCGCTTTATAGGTATAATACAAGGCTGCCGCCTGATTAGCCTCTCCTGCCCTTGCATCAAAGCCGAACTCCGTTAGAATAATTCTATGCTCTGAACCATAATTTTTCTTTACAAAATTGCTCAGAACCTCAATGTTGGCGCCTGTTAAAAACCCTGTATATTCCGTATGATTCAGATAACCGTGTTCGCCGGACTTCTTCCCCCACATGAGCCACTCTGTGGGATCGTCTGTGGCGCCATAGGGCACCGGATACGGATGAAATGCCAGATGCCATGTCTTATCTGTTTCATATTTTGCAAATTCTTCTAAGAACTTCTTTGCCGGTATTCCCTGGCCATTATCAAAATTCCAGATATTGTCAAGACAAACATAGTTTTTTGCTGCCGGATTTACATCCTGAATCGCCTGATACATCAAGTCATACGTCTGTGCTGCAATGATTACGTTTGTATTAACATCCAGTGTTCCACAGTAATTCGCCTGTGCAGGACTGTTAATTTCACATCCCACAATCCAGTTGCTTACATACGGACACTTGGTAACCAGATAATGGAATGCCGCCGCCAGTGTCTCTCTTGATTCTGCCGTAGATGTATTCAATGCATAATAATCATGTCCCGGTTCTCTTCCGGACGGGAAAATAAGCTGCTGCAGAGCCGGATCCTCTGACCACTGCATATTTACCTGGACGGTAATCGTAATACCTTTATCTCTTATCTCCTTCATACGCAAAAAGGTATAATACAGCTGCATTCCTTCATAGTTGTTATAATAATAGGTCTTTCCATTATACACAAAAGCTTCTCCCGAACCATTTGTGCTTACCAATTCTGTGATATCAATATTAAATAATGTATGGTCAACCCCCAGAGCGACGGGATCATCATAGTAGACCGTTCCAGGATCTGTCCAGTAGGACGCTATAATTCCTTTTTTACCACTTCCATTCCCAGCTGCAGAGACATTCATGGCGGGCACAAACACTGCAAACAGCATGATGCCTGTCAGCAAACACGCTAATAATCTTTTTTGTATCCTCATTACATTTCCTCCTTAATTATAAGCTTATCCTTTCCATATCTCACATTTTACAAATCGACAAATTCTGTTATTCACCTCCAGTAGCAAACGTGACACCAATGCAATTACTGCCACTATGATAATAAATAAAAAATAATTTCCGCTGCGGGATACCCCTCCTCCGGCAAAATGCGCAGTCATCTTCTCAATGATAAAGTGATGGCACAGGAATACGGCGTAAGAGTATTTACTTACAATTCCACAAAACTTCCTCACCACATTAACTGCAATATATTTAGACAGGAACGTCAATACCAGAAAAGAGGTAATTCCAATTACCGGCGTCAGGTAGATGACCGGCAGATTTCGTAAATTCACCACTGCGGCAATTATTAAAATAATACTGCTCACGCCAAGCATCGGAAAATTTACCTTTTTTATATAATGAACAAAATACATCCCGAACAGCATTTCGGGTACTCTGAGAATAAACCAGCATTCAATGGGCATTCTCGTATTTTTAAGCAGGACAGAGCCAATTACATAAACCGCCGCTGCCACCAGAATTGTGATTTTAGGATAATCCTTTACTCCTTTTCGCAACAGTGGGAATAGTAAATACAAAAAAATCAGGCATCCTAAAAACCACTCTCCCAGCAGATAATAATTCCCTCCATACCAGCCTAAATACCCGTCCATGCCAAAGAATGTCAGCAAAAAACGGCTCTTGGGATATGCATAGAACATTCCTCTGTTAACCCAAAAGTTATAGAGAAACGCTGTGATATATGCCAGCCAGAACATGGGATAGAGCGCCCAGAACCTTTTCTTAAAAAATGACGTAAGCTCACACTTTTCAGCATAGACATACATCAGGCTGGCTCCTGAAATGATAAAGAACAGGCTTACTCCATAAGACCCCAGATATAAGCTAAAAGGAAAGTCTGGCAATATTTTATTCAGATAACCAATTCCATTGGATTCCAACGCTCTGGTATAATGGCACACCAAAACGCAAATTACTGCAATCGTTCTTATAATATCCAAATATGTCAGTCTTTCCTTTTTCACTTCCTTATCTCCTTATACGTTTACTCTGCTTCCTAATAGACATTGTAAGCAATGGTATAATCACTGGCATTTCCGTCGCCAGTCTTTGCTTCCGCTCTCAGCCAGTAATTTCCCCTGGCCGGAGTCCAGGTTACCCACTCGCTTGTCTGCCAGTCTGATATGGTGGTCCAGGTTCCGCTGTTCACATCATATACCATCCAGCGAAATACCGTATTCGGATCGTTCTTCTCATGAACTGCCCCTGCACGGATTCCCCCTGCACCTTCCACGCAATAGATTCCTGTGATATCTACATATTGGCCCGCATAATTATTATTCGGATTATAGGCTATGGTGTAATTGCTTTCATTACCATCACTGGTCTTCGCCTCTACACGCAGCCAGTAGTTTCCTTTTCTCGGCCTCCAGGTCACCCACTCACTTGTCTGCCAGTCTGATATGGTAGTCCAGGTTCCGTTGTTCACATCATATACCATCCAGCGAAATACCGTACCCGAATCGTTCTTCTCATGAACTGCCCC
>CAPNGW010000334.1 GCA_948665105.1 uncultured Lachnospiraceae bacterium | reverse complement strand
AGTTAACCTCCAGGGTGTCTGCCTCCGCATAAGCCTCCGCCAGACGTTCCCGGCCCCCCTCCACCAGTTCTTCCGACGACTTCGCGTCGGGGCAGTCATAAATCTCCATTATCTCATCCAGTCCGATAAAAGACTGTGTTCCCGATATATTTCCTGCCTCATCCGCATACAGATGAATTACCTCTCTGTCCTTTAAGTCGCCTGTTCCAAGGCACACCAGATGGTTCACCGGGCGCTTATTATTCTCAATCACATAATCTATCTGACTGGAATCCCATTCCGCATCCTGACTGTAATCTGTCAGGGGCAAGGCAGCAAGCATCACCAGCCCGTTCTGATATGTAATGGACAGCTTTCCTCCCACAGCGGCCAGCATCTTCCGGATGCCACTGTACCCGCGGACATAACGTGGCATTTTGTAACTGCTTATTTTAAGACCAGATGGGTCCGTTGACGCCTGGAACAACCCGGCCAGTCCCATGCGGGTGATAAGGCTCTGCAATACCACATTGGCCTCCCCATTCAGCACCAGGTAATCCTGGCCGGTATCCGGAGACAGGATTTTACTCTCTAAAATTCCATGCCAGGTGCGCCCGCCGTAGGTCACATTTCCACTCCCGGTATCGACCCTAAGCATGTCAACAATCCCGCCATACTCTGTACCCTCCAAGTACAGAAAGCATCCGGGCTCACAGCAATGGCTGCCTAAGTCTATGGTGCACTCAAAATTGTTTTCATCACTGCCAAAAGCCAAATCCATCTCGTAGTCCCAAAGGACGCCCACATCCCTGGCTCTTTTGTCCGTATATATCAAATCCATCTGGGCTCACTCCTTTTCTCCAGCAGGGTGACGTCAAATCCAAACAGTCCACTCCAGGTTACGGAATTATATCCCTTGGGTATCTTTTCAAAAATATAGGAATCCCGGTTCCACAAATGGAACTGGTTAACCTGTTCACCGTTTACCTTGACCTTGTACACCTTTTTCGTTACAGAGTTAATTTTTAAATATTCCCCATCATCCAACTGGCAACTTACTTTATATGTATGACCCGATATGTTAATCTCCGGATTCTGACACCCTCCGTAAATCGTAATTTCAAAATCTGTTGGAAAAAATCCTTGATTTATCAAAGCTTTCCCGGCCATTCCGCTGGCATAATCCATGGGGTAATCCGTGGGGTAGTCCAAGTTCCTCTTACCGTCAATTGGTGTAAGACTCCCATTCACCCCAAAAGGTGTTGTAGTTTCCCGTATCCAAAATCCGGTCTCTGATACAATAGAAAATGTATTCACGAGAAACGCTGCTCCCGGACTCCATTCTGACTTCTCGCTCTTAAAAAAATAGCAGGGCAGATACTCTCCGTTAACCCACAGCTTTCCCGGTGTCTGGTTTAATACATCCCGCTCTGTCACCTCCAGAAGCGTCTGAACCGCCCTGCGGTAATCTGTCTCCGATACCGCCGATACGGATATTTTGATACTCTTCTCGGTAAACTCCCGGTGAAATCTCGATATCTTAGAGCTGACACTGTTCTTGCTCTCATATACCCATTCATAGTTAAACAAATCTGATTCCGACACCATATAAGGCCAGCCCATAAAATCTATAGACTGGCCAAAGTTATTTTCATAAAATAATTTCATCAGTTCTGCACCTCCCGGACAACCCGCCCCAGTTCTTTCTTGTCTACCTTAATGGCCAGGCCAGCCTGCTCTATGGCGTGCGCCACCTGGTTTCCAAGACGCACATAATCAATCTGAAGCTGAGAGACTCCCGACGAATTCACGGTAACGTATACCTCCCCTGTCCCTGCGGATCGGCTCAATGCCTGCATAATCCCTTCAAATCCGCCAACAGACCGGTACAGGGCATTTTCCTGGGCGGTCAGAACGGCCTCACCTTTATGCAGCAAGGCGGGAAAATCATCATTGGGCACATAGTCCATCCCCACACGCAGCTTTGGAATGGTGGGGATGTTAAACCCTTTACCGCCAACCACAGGAACCCAATCCGGTATTTTGATTTTGTTAATTCCCTTAATAAAACCATTGATGCCATCGATAGCCCAGTTAATCGGCGTTTTGAAAAAGGATGCTATTCCCTCTATAATGGAGGAGAATATTTTCACGACATTCTCCCATGCGCCTTTCCAATTTCCGGTGAACACGTTTTTGATAAATTCAACCACGTTGTTAATAATGTCCGTAATTCTGCTAATTTTATCCGATATGACCTGAACGATTCCCGAGAATATTTCCGAAAAAACGCTCATCAAAACCTCCAAAATTGGAATCAGCAAATCTGTAATCAGCTTAACTATCGGCATCAGGGCATCCACCAGTGGAATCAGCGCATCGCTTATCAGCTCTAAAATCGGCTCAAGCAGCTCCATGAACAGGTCAATCACCGGCATCAGCAGGTCAATCAAAATCTGAAAAATCGGGAGAAGCGCATCCACCAGCTCTAACAGAATGGGCAGAACTGCATCAATAATTTTAACGATAGGCGGTATCAGTTCTTCGAACAAATCCACCAGTATTGGTAAAAGCTTCTCTGCCAAATCCATGAGGGGCTCAAGCAGCTCCATGAACAAATCCACCAGTATCGGAAAAAGCTCGCTGGTCAAATCCATAAGGGGCTCAAGCAGCTCCATAAACAAATCCACCAGCATCGGAAGGAACTGTTCTATTGCGGGCTGCAGCTGCTCAATAAACTGCCCTATCTCCTCCACCAGCGGCGGAAGAGCCTCCTCTATGATGGGAAGAAATGCTTCCATCGTGTCGGATAGAATAGGTATCAGCTGCTCTCCCAAAGGCTGCAGGAGGAGCTCCACGCTCCGCTTCAATCCCTCAAATGTGCTGCCCAGATCATCGCTTGCTATATCTTTGATGGCGTTTAATTCTTCCCCTGTGCCATATGCCGCATCTTCGATGTCCGCCAGCTGGGTGACAACCTCCGGCCCCAAATCCTCCCACGCGCTGCCAAACAGAGCCACGCCGGCGGCATTTTGAGCCAGA
>CAPNGW010000333.1 GCA_948665105.1 uncultured Lachnospiraceae bacterium | reverse complement strand
TGCCTCACCGGCTCCCCTTTATAGTACACCGCTTCCACATCCACCCTGTGGAGGTCCGTAAGCACCACGAAATCCGCCTGATATCCGGGTGCAATGGCTCCCAGATGGCCAAGTCCGTAACGTCTGGCAGGATACAGGGTTGCAATCTTGATGGCCTCAATGGGATCAAGCCCCAGTGCGATTGCCTTTTTCACATTGTAGCTGATATGTCCCTGCTTCTGAATGTCCTCAATATGCTTGTCATCGGTGCAGAAGGCCAGCTGGTGGCAGGGCAGATGATGCTCCACCACGCCCTTTATAATGCTTTCCAGGTTTTTGGCTGCAGTGCCCTCCCGAATCAGAACCTGAAGCCCGGCCCGCAGTTCCCGCAGGGCATCCTCAAAGGTACAGCACTCATGGTCCGTATGGATTCCGGCCAGGGCATAGCAGCAGGTCTCCTTCTCCCCCAGGTATCCCGCATGGCCATCAATATTTTTATCCCGGAAAAGCTTAAGCTTTAAAAGCATTTTCTCCTCACCGGCCAATACGGCATCGCAGTCCAAGCCCAACACCCGGGGATTGCTTCTGTACGCTTCCATCTCTTCAGCCTCCAGAGGACAGCCGTTGTCCTCAAAGGTCCCGGAAGGCACGCATGAGGGAACCATCACATACACATTGGCCTCCGATTTTTCCGTCTCACGAAGAATGAAGTCAATGCCATCCCGCCCGGACACATTGGCCGCCTCGTGGGGGTCCACAATAAAGGTGGTGGTGCCCTTAAGTCCCGCCTGTAAAATCAACTCCCCCGGATTTACCAAAGTGGATTCCAGATGCAGGTGGGCATCAATAAAACCGGGACACACATATTTTCCCTTCATGTCAATCTCCCGCTCTCCATGATATTCTCCCACCCCCAGAATGACGCCGTCCGATACGGCAATGTCACCTGCTATGATTTCATTTGTAAATACCTGCACCACCCTGGCATTTTTCAACACCAGAGGAGCTTTCCTCTGTCCCAGCGCAGCCTGAGCTATCTTACCAGAATACTCAAAACACATTTTTGCTACCCCCTTTTGTCACAAATTTACAGAGATTGTAACCGTTCAGCCCACGGCTCTTTCAAAAATCTTCTCTCCCGCCACATATTTCTCCAGGATATCTCTATCCTCCGACAGATAAATAATCCGCTCCAGTCGTTCTCTCAAGCTTAAGGTATGCGGCGGCAAAAGCCTGCTGTCATCTATGACAACAGCGTCCAGCTCAAAACCAGCCTCAAAGCTTCCCACCTTGCCGAAGAAGGCGCCTCCCCCCAGGGTTCCCAGATAAAAAGCCTCCTCCACGGACAGTGGCTTTAAGCCCTCATCCAAAAGACGCCACCGCAGCTTGGATGCCTGAACGGCGTCCGACATGGCCCGAAAGATGGAGACAGAAAAACCGCCTGCCATATCGCTTCCCAAGCCCATGGATACCCCCTCCTCAAGATACGTCCTTACAGGTGCGACACCGGAGGATAAATTCATATTGGACTGTGGGCAGTGGGCCACAAATACGCCCCGCTCCTTCATCAAAGAACGCTCCGCCGGGGAGGAGTGCACACAGTGGGCCATCACCGCCTTTCCCTTACTTCCGAAAAGTCCCAGCTTATCGTAGGCATCACCGTAATTCTCCGACTCCGGACACAGCTCCTTGACCCAAGCAATCTCCCCGAAATTCTCCGACAGATGGCTCTGCACCGGAAGCCCTGTCTCCTCCTGAATTTTGGAAAGTCCCCGCATCAGCTCATCGGTACAGCTGGGAACAAACCGGGGCGTTAAAATGGGTGTTACACGGGAAAAGCGCCCGCATGCATCCAACCAGGCACGGGTGTCCATAAGAGCCTCCTGCGCACTTTTCTCCCGCAGATAGTCCGGGCTGTTGCGGTCCATATTGACCTTCCCCACGAATCCCCGAATCCCTGCTTCCTCCAAAAGCTCCATCAAAAGAAGGGTTCCCTCCCGGTGAATGGTTCCGAAAATACAGGCACGGGTGGTGGCGCTTTCCTTAAGAGCCTCCACATACTGGCCATAGGCCGCCTTTGCATACTCCAAATCGTCATAGCGGCTCTCCACCGGAAAGGTATATGTATTCAGCCAGTCTAAAAGCTCCATGTCCATCCCGTTGGCCCGCATGGCATACTGGGGTGCATGGGCATGCAAATCGCAAAGCCCCGGCACAATGATGCAGTCCCCAAAATCTCTCACATCAATCCCCTGATACTCTCCCGGCAGCTCTGTAAAAATCCCCCTGGAGATTCCATTTTCCCAGACCAGATACCCCTGTTCCACCAGATTCAGATGGGCTGCATCCTTACTGTAAATAAAATTTCCCTTCCACACAACTGTACTCATGCTCTTCTCCTCCTTCTTTATCCTCTTTTAACCCCAACAGCATCCTATAGAGAATCCCTGAGATATGAAAAACCAACTACCGGAAAACCTGTCCATAAGTTTCTTCATCAAAGAAAAAACTTATAGTCAACTCTTCCGGCAGTTGGTAGAAACGTTCATCCAATCACGAACCTATATAAGCTATTTATTATTATAGTCCATTTTGTTTAAAATGTCAAAGCAATCAAAGGTAGAAAAGTAATCTTTTAAGGTCTCCGCCCGGCGGATAAGCTTGACACTGCCATCCTCCTTAAGCAGCAGTTCCGCTGATTTCAGCCTGCCGTTATAATTATAACCCATGGAATACCCGTGGGCCCCGGTGTCGTGAATCACCAAAAGATCCCCCACGTTAATTTCAGGCAGCATCCTGTCCACCGCAAATTTGTCATTGTTCTCGCACAGAGAGCCGGTGATGTCATACTTGTAATCGCAGACTGTGTTGTCCTTGCCCATCACCGTGATGTGGTGGTAAGCGCCGTACATGGCCGGGCGCATCAGGTCCACGGAGCAGGCATCACAGCCGATGTACTCCTTATAGGTGTGCTTCTCATGGATGGCCCTGGTCACAAGGCAGCCGTAAGGCCCCATCATAAAGCGGCCCAGCTCCGTATACAAAGCCACCT
>CAPNGW010000332.1 GCA_948665105.1 uncultured Lachnospiraceae bacterium | reverse complement strand
CACCGGCAAAACCCACCACACCCAAAACAGGAGACGGATTCCCTGTAATGGCCTGGATGGCCGGGTTGGCGCTGTCCGTATGTGTGGCAGGTTATCTCTCCTATGCCTTTAAAAGAAAACGATGACATCGGTCATGGCAGACAGGCGACATCGGTCATGGCAGGCAAGCGACATCGGTCATGGCAGACAGGCGACATCGGTCACGGCAGACAGACGAAAATTAGGATTGCAGGCTTTTGCAAAAATGTGTTATCATTTTTGCAAAACAGGAAAGAACAGGTGCATCAGGATGAAAATATCAAACTTTTCCAGCAAATATCAGGTGAAGAAATTAGACAGTGGTGATTTAGAGCAAATACTGGAGCTCTGTATTTCGAATCCGCAGTTTTATGTATATCATCCGCCCCTGGTGACAAGAGAAAGTATTTTGGAGGACATGGCAGCCCTGCCTCCGGGAAAAGAGGCTTCGGAGAAATACTACATTGGCTTCTGGGATGGAGACAGCTTGGTGGCTGTTATGGACCTGATAGAGAACTGGCCCCAGGAAAAAGTGGCTTACATTGGTTTCTTTATGGTGGCAGCCTTTTACTCCGGACGGGGAATTGGGACTGGAATTATAGAGGAAATCGCCCTGACGTTGGCAGAAGAAGGCTTTGTGCGTATGCGTCTGGCCATTGACCGGGGCAATCCCCAGAGTGAGGCTTTCTGGCTGAAAAATGGATTTAAGGAAACGGGAGAGGTAAGCCAGAGTGAGAGCTTCGTGCATATTTTAATGGAACGGCAGTTGAATATGCATTTGCATAAAACATGTGACGTGAAATAACACAAAATGTAAAGGACACATTTCCTTCCTTTTATGGAGGAGAGAATGTGTTCTTTGCATTTAAGAGAAAAATAGTCAGAAAATCAAAAAGAATAACAGCTTTGTCCAGTAGGAAATGGTAAAAATACGGCGTACAATAGAGGTATCAAATGTCGTAGCTGCACATTGAGATATCATAAGGAGGAAGGTAACATGAAAGGAAAATTTTTATCATTGCTGCTGGCAGGTGTAATGGTAACAGGCGTATTGGCAGGTTGTGGCGGCACCAGTGAGACAGGCGGAAAGGAAACTGCCGCAGGGGAAGAAGCCAAGGAGGACAATCAGGAGCCCCTTTCCCAGGTGGAAAAAATTATTGCAGAGGCGGAGACCATGACGCTTGAGGAGCTGGCGAAAAAGGCCATTGAGGAGTCAGACGGCAAAACCTTTTACGGCGTGGGAAATTCCAGCCGGGGTAAGACGGCATTGCCGTTGTTTATCGACTATCTTAAGACCATTGATTCATCTTATACCATGGAATATGAATGGCAGCAGCCTAAGAACAATAAGATTTTTGAGCAGCTGTCCGCAGATTCCTTAAAGCCGGAGGGAACCTTTGCAATGACACTGATTCAGGACGGCAATCAAATTCAATCCAAAATGGTGGAGACCGGGATTCTGGATACCTTTATTCCCATGGAATGGGCACAGGAAAAGGGAACCACCCCAGAGGAGTATGAAGGATATCTGGTGTTGCAGACCTTAAACAAGGTATTTCTCTATAACAGCACAGGCTCAGTGGTCTATGACAACTGCTGGGATTTTGTGGGGGAAGGCGTACATGCCCTCTTTATGGATGTTGATTCCGAAATTGTGGGGAAGAATTTCCTCTATATGCTGACCGAGGACACCAATGCTGCACGGCTGAAGGAGGCTTTTGATGCGTTAAGCTCCCAGGAGCAGGCTTATTTTGCACCCGTCATTGACGCCATGGCAACGGACGCGGCGGATTTGGGATTGGGTGAAAACGGAGCCTATGCCCTGGCATGGATTAAGCTCTGGGTGGAAGGCTATAACGGCCAGACGGATGACGGTCCCATCTGCAATACCCTTGTGACCGCTTCGGCCACCGACCAGGCAGGGCTTTTGGTGTATTCCAAGCTTCGGTCTGTGGAGGAATCTGCGGAGGTATCAGTGAATAATATTAAGGTTGCGGCTTACCAGGAAGGCTATGAGGGGATTGGCGGATTTGGCTACAGCCATTATCTGTTTGTGACGGACAACAGTCCTCTGCCCTGGACGGCTTGTGCATTTAATGCTTACTTAAGCTGTACGGAGGATGGATTCAGCTCCTGGGGAAAGGATATGGGCGGATATTCCTCCAATCCCAAGGTGGCAGCGGCCATTGAGACTACGTATCAACACAGCAGAGGCGGTTACAATGAGGCCGGGGAGCTGGAATTTGAGGCCAAGAATGATCGTGGCTATGAATGGTGGACTACCCAGGGAGAATTGGTGCTGGAGGACCCGGATTACTGTGCCTCTGTGGACTTTACCGTTGGAAACTGGATTGAGCTTTTGACACGGTACAGTACAGAAGCTGTAACAAATTAAAAACAATAGAAAGCACACTCAACGAACTTTCTATTGTCATGAATTATGCTGGTGGGGCTGTTACATGAGAAAATTTTGGATTTTCAACAACTGTAACAGCTTCCCCTTTTTAAGGAGTAGATTATGGTGAGAGTAAATACGGCAGCATCCAATCAGAAAGCCATAGCCTTGAATCAAATCAAGACATTTTTCTCAAAGCCTCAGAACGTGATATTGCTGCTGTTTGGCGTGGTTTTGACCTTTACCACCATTGCGCCGGTGGCAGCCATTGTGAAGGATACCTTTGCCATTCATCCGGGAACCATTGACGCTTACCTTACCGGGAAGGCAGAGGGGTATTCGGTGGTGAATTATATGGATTTGTTTACCAGTAAGCAGGCGGTGGCGAATCTGTGGAGGCCTCTTCTCAATACATTGTTTTTGGCGGTTTTGACTTGTGTGATTTCGATTTTGTATGGCGGGATATTTGCATTTTTGGTGACAAGAACCAATTTGCGGTTTAAAAAGTATTTGAGTTCTATTTTTATTTTTCCATACATTATGCCTCAGTGGACCCTGGCGGTGGTGTGGCAGAATTTGTTTCAGAGCAATCGGGTGGTGGGAACCTCGGACGGGCTTTTGGCCTCCCTGCTGGGC
>CAPNGW010000331.1 GCA_948665105.1 uncultured Lachnospiraceae bacterium | reverse complement strand
TGCGGACGGCGTTGTGTCCTTTGCAGGATACAGCTATGCCTCCGGGAACTACCTCACCATCAGCCATGGCAACGGGCTTTACACGGTATACATGCACTGCTCCTCCCTGGTGGCGGGAAAGGGGGATACGGTGGCAGCAGGACAGACGGTGGCCAAAGTCGGAAGTACAGGTATCTCCACCGGAAATCATCTGCATTTCGGAGTTTCCTTAAACGGCGGCTACGTCAACCCCTGGGATTACTTGAAATGAAGAATATTTGACGAATGCTCCCATAACTTATATAATAAAAAAAACAAACTGAAAGAGGTGAGAAAATGGTTGAACTGGACCGGTTCAAAGTTACATTGAACAATTATACAACACCATTAATCGAAGTGAGGGATTCACTTTGACCTGGCTAACAAAGAGCAGAAAATCCAGGAATTAGAACGAGAGATGGAAGCGCCGGATTTCTGGGATGATACCCAGCGCTCCCAGGTAAAAATGAAACAGTTAAAGAGCCTAAAGGATGATGTGGAGACTTATGCCCACTTAAAACAGCAGTATGAGGACATCGAAACCCTTTTGGAGATGGGCTATGAGGAGAATGACGCTTCCCTGATTCCCGAGATTGAGGAGGCTCTTACGGAATTTGAGGAGACCTTTGAGGGTATACGTATCAAGACCCTCTTATCCGGGGAGTATGATGGGGATGATGCCATCGTATCCCTGCATGCAGGAGCCGGGGGAACGGAATCCTGTGACTGGACCTCCATGCTGTACCGTATGTACAGGCGGTGGGCAGAGGACAAAGGCTTTGCGGTGGAGGTGCTGGATTCTCTGGATGGAGACGAAGCGGGAATCAAGTCCATCACCTTCGAGGTCCGTGGAGAGAATGCTTACGGCTATCTGAAATCTGAAAAGGGCGTTCACCGTCTGGTGCGTATCTCGCCCTTTAATGCGGCAGGTAAGCGGCAGACTTCTTTTGCCTCCTGTGATGTGATGCCGGATATCCACAAGGATATGGACATTGAGATCAATGAGGATGAATTGAGGATTGACACCTACCGCTCCAGCGGAGCCGGAGGGCAGCATATCAATAAGACATCCTCGGCCATTCGAATCACTCATCTTCCCACGGGCATCGTGGTGCAGTGCCAGAATGAGCGCTCCCAGCATATGAACAAGGACAAGGCCATGCAGATGTTAAAGGCCAAGCTGTATCTTCTGAAGGAGGAGGAGAATGCCAAAAAGGCCGCCGATATCCGGGGCGAGGTCACGGAAATCGGCTGGGGCAACCAGATTCGCTCCTACGTGATGCAGCCTTACACCATGGTTAAGGACCACAGAACCAGTGCAGAGACCGGGAATGTGGACAGCGTCATGGACGGGAAGCTGGACCATTTCATCAACGCCTATTTGAAATGGGTAAGTCTGGGGCAGAAGCCTCCCCAGGAGCAGACACATGACAGCATAAAGGAGTGAGGATGATGAGGATACCCGTATGGCTCATTGTGCTGGCGGTGATTCTGCTTCTGATTGTGATTCTGGTTTTGGTGATTATAAAGAAGGTGGAGCGGTTTTCCCGCTCCATCTTTGGAACCAGGTCTTTGACCCAGGGAATACTTAAGCAGAAGGAGGAACTGGCCAGGACGCCCAAATCGGTGGCCGGTATGACCAGAATATACGAGCCTCAGCTTATGAAGGACTTTCCGGAATTTAACTGGAAGGAGTTCAGGCAGAAGGCGGAGCAGATGCTGGTTCTGTATCTGGCCGCCATCTCAAAGGGACAGGAGCAGCTTATCGGAGGCGGTTCTTTGGCCCTCAGGCAACAGCTGCTGACCCGGATTTCAGAGAATAAGCGGCAGCAGATAACGGAGCAGTACCAGGACGTTGTCATACATAATACGGAAATTACAAGATATGAAAGAAAACAGGGAACATGTGTCCTGACGCTGCAAAGTGCTGTGGGACATATCCATTATAAGGAGAAGAACAAGCTTCTTGTGGAGGGAGATAGGACGCTTCCTGTCCAGACCAGGTATAATACTCAGTTGATGTATGTTCAGGACGCCAACGCAGCCAATCTTGACAAGGCCGTGGGTGTGACCTGTCCCAGCTGCGGAGCACCTGTCACCGGGCTGGGACGGAAGAAATGCGAATACTGTGGCCTTGAGGTTACGCCAATCAATGTGCAGGTGTGGTCCATCCAGGGCTTTCATGAAGTAAATTATCATAACGTATAGGAGGAAAAGAACTATGGGAATTATCAAAGCAATCGGACAGGCAATAGGAGGAACCTTTGCGGATTCATGGCTGGAGGTCTATGAGCCGGATGACATGGGGGACCAGACTGTCTTTGCCAGCGGTGTCAAAATCCGGGATGGACAGAATGTAAAAGGCACGGACAACACGGTATCCAACGGTTCCATCATTCACGTGTACGACAACCAGTTTATGATGCTGGTGGACGGCGGTAAAATTGTGGACTATACTGCAGAGCCGGGGTATTACAAGGTGGACAATTCTTCCCTGCCATCCTTCTTCAATGGCCAGTTCAAGGATACCCTGAAGGATTCTTTAAACCGCATGAAATTCGGCGGACAGACTCCCACCATGCAAAAGGTATTTTACGTAAATTTGCAGGAGATTAAGGGCATCAAGTTCGGAACCCGCAATCCCATTAACTACTTTGACAGCTTTTATAATGCGGAGCTGTTTCTTAGGGCCCATGGCTCTTACTCCATCAAGATTACAGACCCGCTGAAGTTCTATGCGGAGGTAATTCCCAGAAATAAGGACCATGTGGAGATTACCGATGTCAATGAGCAATATCTGTCGGAATTTCTGGAGGCGCTTCAGGCTGCCATCAACCAGCTGTCCGCAGACGGTATGCGGATTTCCTTCGTGACCTCCAAGAGCCGGGAGCTGGGGAAATACATGGCCGACATTCTGGATGCAGACTGGAACCAGATGCGCGGTATGGAGATACAGGCTGTAGGTGTGGCAAATATCTCCTATGACGATAAGTCCACAGAGCTTATCAATATGCGAAACGAAGGCGCCATGCTCTCCGATC
>CAPNGW010000330.1 GCA_948665105.1 uncultured Lachnospiraceae bacterium | reverse complement strand
TCCGGCGCAGGCGTGATTATTTCCCAGTATTACGGCAGCAAGGATGAGGGAGGTGTCAATCAAAGCGTACATACAGCCACGGCACTTGGCGTGGCTGGGGGATTTATTCTCATGTGCGCAGGCCTTCTCCTGGCGCCGGTATTGCTTCGGCTGATGCGGGTCAATGGGGAGGTAATGGGGTATGCCCTTTCCTATGTGCGTATTTATTTCCTGGGAATGGTTCCTACGGCCCTTTATAACGTAGGAGCAGGAATTTTGCGGGCCATCGGTGACTCCAGAAGGCCCCTCTACTATCTGATTGCGGCCTGCGGGGTGAATGTGGTGCTGGATTTGCTCTTTGTGGGTGTGTTTCGTTGGGGCATTGAGGGGGCGGCTGTGGCCACGGTGATTTCCCAGATTGGAAATATGGCTCTGACCTTCCGATACCTGATAAGGAGCCGGGAGTGCTACAGCGTACGACCCAAGGAAGTGCGTTTCCACACCAGGGAGCTGAATAAAATGCTGCGGCTGGGAATTCCTTCGGGAATGCAGGCGGTGCTGTATGCCGTTTCCAATATGATTATCCAGTCCGGCATCAACAGCTTTGGGACGGACTCGGTGGCGGCTCTTACGGTGTTCGAGAAGCTGGACGGTATTTTCTGGATGATCATGAGCGCTTTTGGCATTGCAGTGACCACCTTTATCGGGCAGAATTTTGGTGCCCGGAAATACCTCCGTATCAGGAAGGCAGTGCGGGTGTCCCTGGGTATGGCCTTCGGGACAGCGGCGGCGCTGTGCGTGCTCTGCCTGATTTTTGTGGAGCCATTTTATCATGCCTTTACAAGCGACAGCACGGTGATTGCCATTGGCGTGGAGTCGGTGCGGTTTTTGATGCCCATGTACATCACCTACGTGTGTATCGAGGTAATATCGGGAGCCATGCGTGGTGCGGGGGACGGTCTGATTCCCATGATTATCACGGCTGTGGGAGTCTGTGTGGTGCGTGTGGCGTGGGTGCTTTTTGCAGTGCCCTTCTGGCATGAGCTGAATGTACTGCTTTTAAGCTATCCCGTTTCCTGGTCCATAACCTCGGCGGTATTTTTAATATATTATAAGTCGGGTGTGTGGCTGAAGCGGTGTGTAAGGCGCTCTTTCGGGGAGGAAGAACTGAAGAATCTGCAAATATAGAAGAATCGTGGAGCCTGCAATGGCAGAGAAAGAGGAGGAATTCGCATGGAACGGTCACCCATGACTACCTTGTGTTACCTGGAACGTGACAATCAGTATCTGATGCTTCACCGCATCAGCAAAAAGAATGATGTAAACAAAGACAAATGGATTGGTGTGGGCGGTCATTTTGAGGGAAAGGAAAGCCCGGAGGAATGCCTGCTTCGGGAGGTGAAGGAGGAGACGGGGCTGACCCTGACCTCCTATCGGTTTAGGGGCATTGTAACCTTTATCTGCGACGACTATCCCGTTGAATTCATGTGCCTGTATACGGCGGACGGATTTGAGGGGGAGCTAAAGGAATGCGATGAGGGCAGGCTGGAATGGGTGGACAAGGAGAAGGTGATGGAGCTCAACCTGTGGGAAGGGGATAAAATCTTCTTTCGGCTGCTTAAGGAGGAGGCACCCTTCTTCTCGTTGAAGCTGGCCTATGAGAATGGCGTGCTCCTGGAAGCGGTCCTGGACGGGGTGGATATTTTGGGGAGATAGAAGGGCATGTAAATTATGCATGAATTAAAAGGTGAAGAATATAAAAGATTCGAAGGTATAAAGCATATCAGGGATGATGGCAGTGAGTTTTGGCCTGCCAGGGAATTAGCTCCTGCACTAGAATACAATAAATGGGAAAATTTTGATAAAGTAATTAAGAGGGCTATGATTGCTTGCGAGAATAGTGGTCATGTTGTTGCAGACGATTTTCCTGAGGTCAGGAAAATCGTAAGTGCCGGTATAACAATTAAGCCTGTTAAGGATTATGAGCTTACTCGCTACGCTTGTTACTTAATTGTGCAAAATGGTGATCCACGTAAAGAAGTGATTGCCCTGGGAAAGAGGAATTTGCGATTTTTCAGAACGCCGGATATATGGGATTGTATGTGGGCTTGGATGTTGATGACATTCATAGGAAAAAAATTAAGAGATACGTGGAGCTATCAAAAAGATTGGTGGCACAATGCCGGAAGACTTACCTACCCCAAAAAAAGTATTCAACAAATTGAAAAAGAACAACTTGCTCGATTAAAAGTGAAGGCAAAAACTGGAAAGCTAATGCTTGATGAATGAAACTTATAATGACTGTGTGGAGATATATAATCCTGAGACTTTTCAGGAAAAACAGGGGATGTTTTATCGGTCAGGAGAAGTGAAACCGATAGAGGACGATAAAAAGCCGATAAAAGCCGATAAAAAGCCGATAAAAAGCCGATAAAAAGCCGATAAATACTGAGCGAGAAGATGTAATTATAAAGTATATAAAAGAAAATGGTTCTATTACCAACAGAGAAGCTCGTGAGATATTAGGGCTTGCAGAGTCCACAACTAAGAGAATTTTGAAAGAAATGGCAGGAGAAAATATTTTGATGATAGAGGGAGAAAGAAAAACGAGAAGATATTTATTGTCAGATAAAACGAGGTGAGAATAGAGTAATAAACCTGCCCCGCTTTTCATACATTGTAAAAAAGCATGTATGAGGGATTTTTTTGAAAGGATATATTGAAGAGCGGGCAGTGGACATTGCCAATTATATTATTGAAGAAAATGCTACCGTAAGACAAACCGCGAAAAAATTTGGAATTAGTAAGAGTACGGTACATAAGGATGTAACCGAGCGCCTGGTGCAGATAAATCCGTCTCTTGCAGCCCGGGCACGGAAGGTTTTGGACCTTAATAAGTCTGAACGGCATATACGGGGAGGTCTGGCCACAAGAGAGAAATATCTCCATCAGGTGGGGAAAATTTGCTGACAGGAAACGGGTTATAGTGCAAGCTGTAGCCTGTTTCTTTTTATGAGCTATGAATATGATAAGTAACTTGAAATTTTAAATTCCAGTGCAGAGTTAAATTCCACAGGGCCTTAA
>CAPNGW010000329.1 GCA_948665105.1 uncultured Lachnospiraceae bacterium | reverse complement strand
GCTCCTCCACCTGACGGTCGTGCTGCAGGAGGCGGATATCGCCTGCCATGCGGTAGCAGCTTTGGGCCAGGGAGGAGAGGGCATTTAAGATTCGGCTGTCCACCTTGCGGGGATAGGTCTGACCGCACACATCAAAGCATTGATGAAAACCGAAGTCTTGGGCAATCATTTTGTTCATCTCATCAATTTTTCCGGTATCGCCCTCAAAGAGCTCCACAAAGCTGGCCTCGGTTCCGGTGGTGCCACGGCAGCCGAGAAATTGGATATTTTCCAAGGCAAAGTCAATTTCCCTAAGGTCGGACAGAAAATCCTGCATCCAGAGAGTTGCACGCTTGCCCACTGTCACCAGCTGGGCGGGCTGGTAATGGGTATAGCCCAGAGTGGGAAGACCTTTGTATTTTTCGGCAAATTTTGAAAGACTGGACAAAACCTTCAAAAGCTCTCCACGCAAATATGTGAGAGCCTTTCGATATAGAATCAAATCAGCATTGTCGGTTACATAACAGCTGGTGGCCCCCAGATGGATAATGCCGGCGGCAGCCGGGGCAGCCTGCCCGTACGCGTAAATGTGTGCCATGACATCGTGACGTACTTCCTCTTCCCGTTTGCGGACAACCTCATAGTCGATGTCGGTGACATGCTCCTTAAGTTCCAAAACCTGAGCCCCGGTAATGGGAAGTCCCAAATGCATTTCCGCCTTTGCCAGAGATACCCAGAGCCTGCGCCAGGTCTGATACCGGGTATCGGATGAGAAAAGCTTAAGCATATACTGGGAAGCATAACGTGATGAGAAGGGGGATTCGTATTTATTGCTCATATCTGTGGTCTCCTTATTTTCTTATGATAATGCTGTCACGGTCCGCTCCAACGGAGATATAGGTGATGGGGCGGTCCAATGCTTTTTCAATGTAGCTTACATATTCCTGTGCCTGTTGGGGAAGGGCCTCCCATTGACGGACATGGGAAATATCGCATTTCCAGCCATCCAGATATTCGATGACCGGCTCTGCGTGCTTCAGCGCCCACGGAAATGGAAACTGATCCACCTGCTTACCGTTTAGCAGATAATGGGTACATACCGGTATTCGGTCCATGTAGCTTAAAACATCCAGCTTTGTCAGAGCAATCTCTGTGGCCGCCTGCACCTCCACACCGTAGCGCGTTGCAACTATATCAATGGGACCCACCCGGCGGGGCCTTCCTGTTTTAGCGCCGTATTCCAGGCCTGCCCTGCGAAGCTCTTCTGCCTCCTCCCCCCACATCTCACAGACGAAGGGGCCTTCGCCCACACAGGTGGAGTAGGCCTTAACAACGCCGATGATATCGGCAATCTTTGCAGACGGAAGTCCTGAGCCGATGGGCGCATAGGCTGCTGTGGTGTTGGAGGAAGTGGTGTAGGGACAGATGCCATAGTCCAAATCTCTCAGTGAGCCCAGCTGCGCTTCAAAGAGAATATTCTTGTCTGACCTCTGTGCGTCTCCCAGAAAAGCACCGGTATCGCAGATATATGGCTTGATTTTCTCACAGAAGGTCTCCATCCACTCCTCCAACAGCTCCATGGTGTAGGGCTTCGCACCGTACACCCTTGTCAGTGTAAGATTTTTCCACTCCATCAGGTCTCTAAGGTGCGCCTTTAATTCATCGGGGTAAAACAGTTCCCCTGCCAGAATGGTTTTCTTCTGATACTTGTCGGAATAGAAGGGAGCGATTCCCTGCTTTGTGGAACCGTATTTCTTATCCTCAAGACGCTGCTCCTCCAGTTCGTCCAGGTCACGGTGCCAGGGGAGGAGCAAGGATGCCCGCTGGCTGATTTTCAGATTTTCAGGGCTTATATTAACACCCTGTGCCATGACATCCTGTATTTCAAGCCACAGGTTTTCGGGATCCAGAGCCACGCCGTTGCCAAGGATGTTGACAACACCTGCCCGGAAGATTCCGGAGGGAAGCAGATGCAGCGCAAATTTTCCTTTCTCATTGATTACGGTGTGCCCGGCGTTGCCGCCCCCCTGAAAACGGACCACCACATCATAATCTTCGGTCAGAAGGTCCACCATCCTGCCCTTGCCCTCATCGCCCCAATTAATACCTACAATAGCACAATTTGCCATAAGAATATCCTCCGTTTTTGTGTTTTTTATGAAATTCTGGTTATTTGCCGCTGCCGCCGTAGTTTGACAGAACCCGGGCGGAGGGATCATTGACGTCACAGCCCTCCCAGGATTTGTTGGGCATCCAAAAGTCAACTATCATTTCTGCCTGACCGGGATAATACTTCTCAAAAATTTCCCGGTAAAGCAGAGACTCTTTTGTGAAAGGACGAGCGTGGGAATATTTTTTACAGCCGGCTTCGAAGGCTTCGTCTGAGTATTGGTTCTGGGCGTACTCCTTTAAGTAATCCACCATAGAATGGCCCACCGCGTCTGAGAAGGCGGCCTTCTCCCGCCACAGGATAGTGTCGGGAAGATAACCTCTGCCTTCAAAGGCGTGACGGAGCAGATACTTGCCCTTCCCGTACTTGTTAAGCTTCATCTCAGGGTCCAGTGCCATGACATATTTTACAAAATCAAGATCGCCGAAGGGCACTCTGGCCTCCAGAGAGTTTACGGAAATACAGCGGTCGGCACGAAGCACATCGTACATATGAAGCTCACGGATGCGTTTCTCTGCCTCCTCCTGAAATGCGGCCGCAGAGGGGGCAAAGTCGGTATATTTATACCCGAACAGCTCATCGGATATTTCACCGGTCAAAAGAACACGGATATCGGTGGTCTGGTGAATGGCTTTGCAAATCAGATACATGCCTATGCTGGCACGGATGGTTGTAATATCAAAGGTCCCAAGGGAATAAATAACCTCCTCCAGAGAAGAGAGCACCTCACCGGGAGTCATATAGATTTCCTTATGGTGGCTGCCGATAAAGTCTGCAGCTTCTTTTGCATATTTCAAATCGATGGCATCCTCCCTCATACCGATGGCAAAGGTTTTTAAGGGCGCCTTGATCTCCCTGGCGGCAATGGCGCAGACAAGGGAGGAATCCAGGCCGCCGGAGAGCAGGAAGCCTACTTTGGCATCGGCAACAAGGCGCTTTTTC
>CAPNGW010000328.1 GCA_948665105.1 uncultured Lachnospiraceae bacterium | reverse complement strand
TGATGAAGCGGGGGATTCGCCTTGTCAGCGGCGGCACCGACAACCATCTGATGCTGGTGGACTTAACACCCCATGATTTGACCGGCAAGGAAGTGGAGAAGCTTTTGGATTCTGTGAATATTACCTGTAACAAGAATACGATTCCCAATGATCCCAAGTCCCCCTTTGTCACCAGCGGTGTGCGCCTGGGAACTCCGGCAGTGACCTCCAGAGGCTTCAACACGGCTGATATGGACCAGGTGGCAGAAGCCATTGCCCTCATGGTTAAGGAAGGCCCTGAGGCATCCGGAAAAGTTAAGACCATTGTGGAAGCATTGACGCGCAAATATCCTTTGGTTTGACAGAACACTTAATAAAAGGAAAATGCGAAGAATTTAAGAAAGTTTTAAGAAATACATTTAGCTTTTCTAATGTATAAATGTTAAGATGGTTATGAACGTAAGAAGGAACGGCATAACCATCTTTTTTTAAAAGTGCGTAACTTTTTCGGTCTTTTTTGCGTCTGATATAGTGAGAGACAATGAGGCCGTTGCAATATTAATTTTAAAGGAGGAAAAACATGAGTAAGAAAAAAATCGGTGTGATTGTTGCAATCGTTCTTGTGGTGGTTGCAGCAGTGGGAGTGGGGTTGTGGTTCCTGCTCCGGGGAACCGCCGGGGGAAGCAATAACGGTGATAAGGTGTATGTGGAATCTGTGGCCACTGTGACCAATATGAATGCGGGGGTCCAGAACCGTTATTCCGGCGTGGTGGAGCCCCAGCAGTCTTGGGACATCAAGAAGAACCCAGAAAAGACCGTGAAGGAAATATTTGTGAAGGAGGGAGATACGGTTGAGGCCGGAACCCCCCTATTTGAGTACGATACGGAGTCCGTCAAGGATGAGATTGCCCAGGCCAAGCTGGAGCTGGAGGGCATCGACAACCAGATTGCCGATTTTTACAACCAGATTGAATCTCTGAAGGAAGAGCGGGCGGCGGTGTCGGAGGATGAGAAGTTCCAGTATACCACTCAGATTCAGTCTGTTCAGACCTCCATTAAACAGTCCGAATATAACCGGGAGAGCAAGAAGGTTGAGATAGCCAAGAAGGAGGAATCCTTAAACAACGCGGTAGTCAACAGTGAAATTGCCGGTATTATCAAGAGCATCAGCGAGAACGGATACGATCCTTACAGCGGTCAGGAGCTGCCCTTTATGACGGTTCTGGCTGTGGGAGATTATCGTGTCAAGGGAACGGTAAATGAGCAGAATATATGGAGTATTCCCGTGGGAGCTGCAGTTTTGCTTCGCTCCAGAGTGGATGAGGAGCAGACCTGGACGGGGAGCATCACGGGAGTAGACACCAATACCACAGAGAGCAACAATAACAACGGTTTTATGTATGACAGCGGCATGGGTGAAAGGGCAACCAAATATCCCTTCTATGTTCAGCTGGACAGCACGGAAGGCTTGATTCTGGGACAGCATGTTTACATAGAGCTGGATATGGGACAGATGGAGGTCAAGGAAGGCCTCTGGCTGTATGAGAGCTATATTGTCATGGAGGATGAGAACAGTTACGTATGGGCGGACAACGGAAAAAACCGGTTGGAGAAGCGCAAGGTTGAGCTGGGCGAGTATGACCAGGAGATGGCGGCCTGGCAGATTGTATCCGGACTGACCCAGGAGGATTATATTGCATATCCCATGAGCTCCATGTATGAAGGGGTGACAACCGTGACGGATGCCGCAGAGGTGGACTACAATTCTCCCATGTACCAGGAGGAAAATGGAAATTCCATGGAAGACGGCATGATGAATGACGGTATGATGGAAGACGGTATGATAGAGGATGGCATGATGAATGACGGCATGATGGAGGATGGCATGATGGAGGACGGCATGTCGGATGAAATGTTGCCGGAGGAAACTGTTCCTGGGACTGACACCTCGGCAGACCCAGACCCTGTCATTGAAGACTAGACCGGAGGTGCCTGTATGATACTGGATTTACAACACATTTATAAGGATTACCAGCAGGATAAGCTGGTGGTCCCGGTACTTAAGGATATCTGTCTTCAGGTGAAGGAAGGGGAATACGTGGCAATTATGGGCCCTTCCGGTTCCGGCAAAACTACCCTTATGAACATCATCGGTTGTCTGGACCGGCCTACCTCGGGAACCTATGAGCTGGCGGGAGAGGACATCTCAAAATACAAGGACAAGGATATGTCCAATGTTCGCCTTCGAAGTATTGGCTTTGTGTTCCAGAGCTTTCACCTTCTGCCTCGGCAGAGCGCTCTTGAAAATGTGGCATTGCCCTTAAGCTATGCGGGAGTGAAGAAAAAAGAGCGGAAGGAGCTGGCCACCAGGGCCTTAGAGCGGGTGGGACTGGGAGACCGTTTGAATTTTAAACCCACCCAGCTGTCCGGCGGGCAGAAGCAGCGTGTAGCCATTGCCCGGGCCATGGTAAACAATCCCAGAATTTTGCTGGCGGATGAACCTACGGGAGCATTGGACTCCAAGTCGGGAAAGCAGATTATGGAACTGTTTGAGACCTTGCATGAGGAAGGAGTCACCATTGTGATGATTACCCACGACAAAGCCATTGCCTCCAATGCAAAGCGTGTGGTACATATCATAGACGGTGAGATAACTCAGGGAGACAGGGAGGTTTCAGATGAGTAAAAAGAAAAAAATTATTGTGACCATCGTGACCGTTGTAGTCATTGCAGCCCTGATTACAACCGGTATTTCCGTCTATCTGTGGCAGCAGAATAATAAGCTGACCGCCCAGGTACAGCCGGTGGAAAATCTGGTCTGGTATTACGGCGGGAATGAGATGACCAGTTCCGGCATGGTAACGAATGATTTTTACCAGGACGTATATCTCATTGATGGCCAGACCATTTCAGAAGTCTATGTTACGGAAGGCCAGGAAGTAAAAAGCGGTGACCCGCTTCTGGCTTACGATATGACATTGACGGAGCTCCAGCTGGAGATGCAGGAGCTGGAAGTGGAGACCATTCAGAACAAAACCATTCTCGCCAGGCGGGAGCTTGAGAAGCTAAGAAAAGAGAAACCTATTCCGGAGCAGCCGGTGATTCCGGAGCAGCCGCCGGAGCCGAAACCTG
>CAPNGW010000327.1 GCA_948665105.1 uncultured Lachnospiraceae bacterium | reverse complement strand
TGCTGACCGGCAAACTGCAGATTCTGGTTAGATGGCTGACCACTCCGCTGCACAGTTCTGAAATTCTGTCGGTTTCCGTTTCCCGTGCGCCTCCTTGCTTCCTCCGCCTGTTTCTGCTCCCGGGCTTTCTTCTCTTCTTCCTCCCGCTTTGCCTGGGCCTGCCGTTCCTCCTGTGCCCTTTTTTCCTCCTGCTCCTTTCGGGCCTTCCATACTTCCTCCGCTTCAAATTGCTCCCGGCATATTTCCTTATCGTCCCACTGACTGGCAAACATCACCCGTTCATTGACAAATATCAAAAAGCCCCCTGCCTCTGCCAGGTCAAATCCACTGCCTCCAAGGTTGCCGCCCTCCAGCAGAAACCGCCCATCCCCGGAGCCGTTTATCATCTGCAGCTTTCCGATAAGCACACCCTCCATTTTATCATCTTTTCTTATAAAAAGGTGCACCGGACAGGAGATTCCCGTGTATCCGGTCCCCCTCATATGTATTTCTATCCTGCACTGTTCATTCTGCCGCTCCACCCGGGCAAATCCCACATTGCGTATTTTGCTGTTTTTCTCATAGAGATTAATATAGGTTACAAACCGTTGAAATCCAGACATGACGACTCCTATCCATAGTTTCTATATTTTATGAAAACCCGCCGGGATTAGAACTATATTTTCCTTGACATTTGAAAGAGGTTGCATTATTATAAAACAGTAACGATTACTGTTTTAGTCAGGAGGATGTCATGTTAAAATATAGTCGCCAGAGAGAGGGCATCAAGAATTTTATTATGCAGCGGTGCGACCATCCCACTGCCGAGACGGTCTATGAGCATATCCGGAAGGAATTTCCTCATGTCAGTCTGGGGACCGTATACCGGAATCTCTCCCTGCTCACGGACTTAGGCGAGATTATCAAAATTTCCACAGGTACCGGGCCTGACCGCTTTGACGGCAATGTAGCGCCCCACTATCATTTTTCCTGTAAAAAGTGTGGGAGGGTGATGGATTTGGAGATGGACAGCATTCAGCATGTCAATGTGATTGCCAGCCATAAATTCGATGGACACATCGAGGGCAGCGTCACTCATTTCTTTGGAACATGCCCCGATTGCCTGGCAAAAGAAAATTCTACAAAAAACAGTTGACAAACGATTTTTTATGTGATAACTTAATATCAGTAATAATTACTGATTTAAGAAAATAAATGATAAATGAAAGGATGAAATCAACATGAAAAAATTTGTATGTAGTGTATGTGGTTATGTTCACGAAGGAGATGCAGCTCCCGATTTCTGCCCCCAGTGTAAGGCTCCCGCTGAAAAGTTCAAAGAGCAGAGCGGTGAGAGAAGCTGGGCCGCTGAGCACGTAGTAGGAGTTGCTCAGGGTGTCAGCGAGGATATCCTTGCTGACTTGAAAATGAACTTTGAAGGCGAGTGCACTGAGGTTGGTATGTACCTGGCTATGTCCAGAGTTGCCCACAGAGAAGGATATCCCGAAATCGGTCTGTACTGGGAGAAGGCTGCCTGGGAAGAGGCTGAGCATGCTGCAAAATTTGCTGAGCTGCTGGGCGAGGTTGTTACCGACAGCACCAAGAAGAACCTGGAGATGAGAGTTGACGCTGAGAACGGCGCTACCGCAGGTAAGTTTGACCTGGCCAAGAGAGCAAAGGCTGCCAATCTTGACGCAATCCATGATACCGTTCATGAGATGGCTCGTGACGAGGCTCGTCATGGCAAGGCATTTGAAGGACTTCTTAAGAGATACTTCGGCTAAAATATGCCCCCAAGGGATAACTTCCTTTTTAATTTATTACCTAACACTCAAAAATCCCCGCAGATTGCGGGGATTTTTGCATGTCTGTTTCATGATATCCTGTACCGGAAAAGCTTGAAGCATTCTATATATTATGAGTATCCTATTTCTGGTTGGCCGGCTCAATGTTGATGGCCTTGCCCTTGATTTTGACATTGGACATGGCCTGAAGGACTTCACGGCCATACTCTCTTGGGACCTCCACGAAGGTGTATTTGTCATACATATCTATGGCACCCACCACTTTACCGGGAATGCCGCTCTCTCCGGCAATGGCACCCAGCACGTCTCCGGGCCGGATATTTTCCTTCTTGCCGATATTGATAAAGAGGCGCACCATGCCTTCCTCCGCCCCGGTATCTTCAAAATTAAAGTCTGAGGCTGTAGCCGACTGTTCTTCCTTCTCACCCATAGCAAGCTTCAAAAAAGCTGCTGCAATATCCATGGCCGTATAGTCGGACTCATTGATATACTGCTCCAGGGTATCGATGAGTCCGGTCAAATCCTCCTCCTCAATGACATTTCCGATATGGTTCATAATTTTTTCCTGCTTGATATGAGCCACGTCATCCATGGTGGGGATGGGCTTTGCCAGAATCTTGGTCTTGCAATACCGCTGGATGTCCTTTAGCTTGTAGACTTCCTTTCCCTTTACGAAGGTGAATGCCTGGCCGGCTCTTCCGGCCCGTCCCGTTCTGCCAATCCGATGCACATAATATTCATCGTCCTGGGGAAGGTCGTAGTTAAACACTGCTTCCACATCATCCACGTCAATTCCCCGGGCCGCCACGTCCGTAGCCACCAGAATCTCGGTTCTGCCGTTGCGGAAGCTGTTCATGACACGGTCCCGCTGCTGCTGCTTCATGTCGCCATGGAGCCCTTCTGCAAAATATCCGCGGCCCTGCAAGGTCTCCACCACATCATCCACCATGCGCTTTGTGTTGCAGAATACCAGGGAGAGCTTGGGGTTGTAGACATCCAAAAGGCGGCTTAACACCTCAACCTTGTCCTTTCTTTTTACATCGTAATAGTACTGCTCGATGCTGGGCACCGTCAGCTCCTTTTTCACTTCCTTAATAATTACAGCGTCCCTCTGGAATTTTTTGGTGATATCCAGAATGGGCTTTGGCATAGTAGCTGAGAAAAGCACCGTCTGGCGTTCCTCCGGCAGATACGAAAGCACCGTCTCGATATCCTCACGAAATCCCATATTCAGCATTTCATCGGCCTCATCCAGCACGATGGTGTGAACCTCGTCGCAGCGGATAGTCTTGCGGCGAAGGTGGTCCATCACCCGTCCCGGTGTGCCAATGATAATCTGGGCGCCG
>CAPNGW010000326.1 GCA_948665105.1 uncultured Lachnospiraceae bacterium | reverse complement strand
GCCTTCCGCCAGACCTTCCTCACGGCCTTCCTCACGGCCTACTGCCAGACCTTCTGCCCAGCCTTCCTCACGGCCTTCCCGGCGTTCCAGCACCAGCGCCTCGTACTCTTTTAGAAACCGTATGCCTACTTCCTCATTGGATTTTATGGCCTCTATCTTCTTCTGCATCTCATGGATGCGTGTGCTGATACAGCTATTGCTGGTTGCCTCGTCCGTATGCTCCATATAATTCAACAATTCTACCAACTCCTCTCTGACTTCGGTCCCATTAGTTCCTCTTGTATTTAAGAATATCCTTACAGCGCCGTCCTCAAGATTCAGTTCTGGTGCTTCGTCACATTTCATCCGAAAGGTATACATATATTTCCCATATCCAAACATATCAAAGGGTGCTATGGTGATAATGTACACATTACTCATAACATTGAAATCCACTTCCCCGGGCTCTAAGAGCTTACAGTCTATCATAGCCTGATAGTGCCTGCTGCGCCGGGGCAGATTGCCGGTATTCTTCTGCTGCACCTCCGTGTCGTACAGAGTATCCTCCGTATCTTCCGCTAATACGTCCAGACGCACATACCGGTACAGGGGTGAGATCCGCTCCTCCTTCTCCACCTGAGGAAGGTATTTCAGTACCACCTCCCTGCCCAGAATAATTTCCAAAACCATCTGCATGGTCTCCGGGTCCTCCATGGCTTCTGCAAACAAAAACCGGTTTAAAAGATTTAACTGCCTTAAGGATTTTTTCTGTGCTTTCTTTTGTTGTTTTACCAATCTTCTTCTCCTTTCATTATAGGCAGATTCCCCATGCTTGTAAAGCATATGTTCAAAAGATACACACAGAAAAACTGCCCGGTAAATTTGTTATTTGGTTCTTTGGTTACCTGGTTACCTGGTTCTTGGGATACTTAAGATGAATTTCCTTGCATAAGATATTCCATGACTCCGGCGTAAGCCGAAAAAAGCTGTCCCAAAGCATATGATTTTGCTTTGAAGGACAGCTTGATTATAGCAGGATTTTGAAAAGCAGTCAATGAAAATGTTACAGGTAAAATCGGGTGTGAACTGTGACATGAAGATTAATTGTACAGTGCATCCCGCAAACGCTCCCAGGCCTCGCCATATCCCTGTGAAGCAGGTGTAACCGGCCGCTTGATGGTGTTTTGCTCATCCACCACAATTTTTCCATTCTCTTTTAATACAATAATTCTTGTGCCCAGCACAATGGCCTCCTGAATATTATGGGTTACAAAAATAATGGTGCATTTCTCTTCCACTGAAATATTCAAAAGCTCTTGCTGCAGCCGGCTTCTGGTCATTGCATCCAGGGCGGCAAAGGGCTCGTCCATCAGGATAATCTTTGGCTTTAAGGCCAGGGCTTTTGCAATGGCCACCCTCTGCTTCATTCCTCCCGACAGCTGATAGGGATAATACCCCTGATACCCAGACAGCTTCACCTTTTCCAAAATAGTGTCGGAAATCTCCTTTAATTCCTTCTTATCCTTGATTCCGCTAAGCTTTAGAGGATACTGGACATTCTTCTCCACCGTTTTCCAGGGAAACAGCTGGTTGAAATCCTGAAACACCATGATGCGGTCCGTCCCCGGCTTTTCCCTTTTGTGTCCCTCAATTAAAATATCGCCGGAATAGGCCTCAAACCCTGCTATACAGCGGAGCAATGTTGTTTTTCCACACCCGGAGGGACCTAGCATACAGAGAAATTCATTTTTCTTCACATTCAAATTCACCTGCTCCAAAATATTCTTCTGTACGACTCCGTTATCCTCATAGGCCTTATTCAAATCCCGGATTTCTAACACAAATTCTTCCGTGTCTCTCATTTTACCATTCCCCATTTTTGTATTGTGTGCTTTTCAATGGGATTTAAAATGCCGTACTGTACCAGCAACCCAATGATAATGATTACAATTAAGGTGGCATACATCTCCGCATTGTTCAGATTGGTCCGCATCTGATTGATAAACAATCCAATGCCCGGACAGCTGGCCACGCCGAAAATCATTTCCGCGCTGATTAAGCCTCTCCAGGCTCTGGCCCAGCCAACCTTCAAGCCGGATAATACATACGTCACAGAGGCCGGAAAATATACGCCTCTCAACAGCGCCACACCCTTAAGCCCCATGTTTCTGCCTGCCTCAATGTAAATCCTCGGCACCGCGAAAAAGCCATCCAGCACACTTCGGGACATGGGCCACAGCACTGCATGGACCACCAGGAAAACAATGACGCCCGGCTTTATGCCGAAAATAATGATAACCACCGGCAGCAACGCAATGCCCGGCAGCAAATCACAGACAGACACCACCAGGCTGTAAATATGGTAAAAGGTCTTGCTCAAAATGGACAGGCCCGACAGTACAAAGGCCAGCACAATGCCAATCAGCAATCCCCACAGCAAAAGTCCCATGGAATTTGCAACGTATACCCACAGAGACGTCCCTGCATAGCCCACGGTAAAATTCCGGTAAAAGGCTGCGGCAATTTGTTCTAAGGATGGAAAAATAAGCTCCGAGCTGTCCCCGAATGCCTTTGACTTGGCAACGATTTCCCAGAGGCACAGGATAGCCGCCACAAAAATAATCTTCACAAGAACGGCCTGCACCTTTTCTTTGTTCTTCTTCATCTGCCTGCTCCACCTGTTTTCCTTATTAATCACCGGATACATTATCAAAGACCAGATCTGAATATGCTTCCGGTGCCTTGTCGATAAATTTATTTTCTGCCATAAATACCGCCAAATCAAAAATCCCCTTTGTTTCCACCGTATAGATACCCTCTTTCAGGTATCTTACTTCATCCTCCAGGCTGTTTCCGTCGTATTCACTGGTCAGCTTTGCCGTTTCCTCCGTGTTCTCATTCACATACCCAATGGCCTCCTCAATGGCGCTGCACAATGCCTGATACAGCCTGGGCTCCTCCTTATACAACTGCTCCGCAGCCACACCTACGATGAAGGACTCCTCCCTTGTCCACACATCAGAGACCTCTGTGAGCTCATGGAGGTTTTCATTTTCACGTTCCATATAAATGTAGGGGTTTGAGGTAAGGTGTAAGGCGGCATTGCCCGACAGCAGGGCCGCCATTCCATCCGGGTGCTTCATGGCCACCAAAT
>CAPNGW010000325.1 GCA_948665105.1 uncultured Lachnospiraceae bacterium | reverse complement strand
GGCTTAAATAAAGGATTCTTGCGATATGATGTTAAAAAGAAGTGTCAAACACCCGCTTCTGGAAGCAAGAATACCATAACTCATGTCAGAAATAAACTTTCTTTCCGGTTTGGGAAGTTTTTTGGAAATTTTATTAGAAAAAATAAAATTTCTCGTTTCATTTGATAAGTATTTGATGTAAAATTAACCACAGGGAATCCTCCTTCTTTTTGTTTAGTACGATTTTTTTGTGGTGATTAAATTTTACATCAAAAAGGAATAGGATTCCTTATATTTTGGACATTTTTTGAAAGGTGTGTATATTCCGTGCAACAGATTTGGAGGGGTGGTGGATGAGGATGCGGAAACTCAAGCAAAAACCCCCTTGACAAATCACAAATAAGCGTTTATACTGCCTTATATAAATTGAATAGAATCTTCAGGGCAGGGTGCGATTCCCTACCGGTGGTACAGCCCACGAGCCGAGAGGCATGATTCGGTGCAATTCCGAAGCCGACAGTATAGTCTGGATGAAAGAAGATTGTGTGACACAGGATATTACGCGTGTAGAATAACTGCTCTGGATTGCTTTTGCATTCCGGAGTTTTTTTGCGAATACACCCTGTGCTCTGCCCTGAACGATTCTGTTCGGGGCATTTTTATTTCAGGAGTGATTCTATGAGTGATAAGGAATACATGCAGATAGCCCTGCAGTTTGCCAAAAAAGGCTGCGGATGGGTTGCTCCCAATCCCATGGTGGGGGCAATCGTTGTAAAAAACGGGGAAATCATCGGACAAGGCTGGCATGAAAAATATGGTGAGCCACATGCGGAGCGAAATGCCTTGGCTTCGTGCACAGAACCGCCCCAGGGGGCCACCATGTACGTTACGCTGGAGCCTTGCTGTCATCACGGGAGACAGCCGCCCTGTACAGACGCCATTATAGAAGCCGGCATCAAAGAGGTAGTTATCGGCTCCCGGGACCCCAATCCACTTGTTGCCGGCAAGGGGATTCAGCTTTTGGAGGCCCATGGTATTGAGGTAAGAGAAGATATTCTTCGCCAAGAATGTGACCGGCTGAATGAAGTATTTTTTCACTACATCCAGACGAAGCGGCCCTTTGTGGTGATGAAATACGCCATGACCCTGGACGGTAAAATTGCAGCTTACACAGGCGCTTCCAGATGGATAACCGGCAAGACAGCGCGAAATCATGTGCAAAAGCAGCGGCACCGTTATTCGGCAATCATGGTGGGGGTGGGCACGGTACTGGCCGATAATCCAATGCTTACCTGCCACTTGCCAGGGGGCAAAAACCCAGTTCGTATCATCTGTGATACCAGGCTGAGCACCCCTACTGCGGCCCAGGTGGTCATGACCGCAAAGCAGGTTCCAACCATCCTTGCCACCTGTTGTGCCGACAGAGAGAAGCAGCTTGTCTACGAGAAGGCCGGATGCCGCATTTTATGTCTGGAAGAACAAGACCAGCATATCAACTTACAGCAGTTAATGGACAGGCTGGGCCAGGAGCAAATTGACAGCATCCTGCTGGAGGGCGGCGGTACGTTAAACTGGGCGGCTCTCAAAAGCGGCATTGTGCAAAAAGTGCAGGCCTATATTGCCCCCAAGCTGATGGGCGGCCAGACGGCCAAAACACCAATAGAGGGCATGGGGGTTCTCTCTCCTTCCGGTGCGTTTCCCTTGAAAAACAGCGTAATTACCCCTTTGGGCGAGGATTTTTTGATAGAGAGCGAGGTGTCAAATCATGTTCACCGGGATTGTTGAGGAGGTTGGAAGGGTGGAGCAAATCAAACGAGGGCAACACTCCGCCGTGCTGGTCATCCCAGAAGGTTTTGGAGGACACAAAGATTGGTGACAGTATCGCGGTAAATGGTATTTGCTTAACTGTAACAGAGCTGTTTTCCTCTGGATTTTCAGCAGATATCATGCACGAAAGCTTAAACCGTTCCTCCCTGGCCGGGCTCACAGGCGGAAGCCGCGTTAATTTGGAGCGGGCCATGCCGGCAAACGGACGCTTGGGAGGCCATATCGTTTCCGGGCATGTGGACGGTGTCGGAAAAATTACTCATATACGGCGTGACGACACAGCCATATGGTACACCGTGCAGACAAAACCGGAAATCCTACGGTATATTGTGGAAAAAGGCTCCGTCACCATTGACGGCATCAGTTTGACGGTTGCAACAGTCACCCAGGAGGATTTTTCCATTTCTGCCATTCCCCATACGGTGAGCCAGACGGTCTTAAAGGAACGGCGAGGGGGAGATTTTGTCAATTTGGAAACGGACATTATCGGAAAGTATGTGGAGAAGCTGCTGCTCCCTGCCACAGGGAGGCAGAAGGAAAATAAAATTACAAAAGATTTTTTATATCAAAACGGATTTTAAGGAGGAATAGCAGTGATACAGTTTGATACAATCGACGAAGCTCTTACGGAGCTTCGCAATGGCAAGATTATTCTGGTAACGGACGACCCGGAGCGGGAGAACGAAGGGGACTTTATCTGCGCAGCCGAACATGCAACCACCGCCAATGTAAATTTTATGGCCACCTATGGCAAGGGCCTGATTTGTATGCCGATGTCAGAGAAGTACGTGCAGAAATTGAAGATTCCACAGATGATGCAGCAAAATACTGACAATCACGAGACTGCCTTTACCGTGTCCATCGACCATGTATCGACCTCCACAGGAATCTCTGCCGCAGAACGTTCCATTACTGCCATGAGCTGTGTAGCCGAGGATGCAAAGCCCGAGGATTTCCGCAGACCGGGACACATGTTTCCCCTTCTATCAAAGCCAAACGGTGTGCTGGAGCGCAGCGGACACACCGAAGCAACTGTGGATTTGTGTCGCCTGGCCGGCCTTAAGGAGTGTGGCCTGTGCTGTGAGATTATGCGGGATGACGGAACCATGATGCGTACTCCTGAGCTACTGGAATTGGCGAAAAAATGGGACATAAAGTTTATCACAATTCAGGATTTGCAAACCTACCGCAAAAGCCATGAAAAGCTCATTGACCAAAAAGCTGTTGTCAAAATGCCCACAAAATACGGGGATTTCATGGCATACGGCTTTGTGAACCGGCTGAACGGAGAACACCATGTGGCTTTGGTGAAGGGAGAAATCGGCGACGGAGAGGATGTG
>CAPNGW010000324.1:1875-3153 GCA_948665105.1 uncultured Lachnospiraceae bacterium | reverse complement strand
TCCGGCTCTGGCTGCCTCGATGCTGGCGTTGAGGGCCAGCAGTCCGGTCTGAGAGGCCACGTTGCTGATAAGCGCCATAATATCCTGCATTTTATCGGAATAGTCCTTAAGTATCTTCATTTCACCAGCCACCCGGTTGCTGACCTCCTCGGAGCTCTCCACATGGCTTAACAGGGTATCCATGATATCCTTGCCACCCTTGAGTACTTCCTCCGTGCCGTCGATATTGGTGACAATGGAATCCGTCATTTCCTCCATCTCACGAACGCAGCGGTCAATCTCCGCCGTATTTTGCTGCTGACCTACAATGAGGCTTACTGCATTGTCAGTTCCCTGTGTCAATTCCTCCATGGAGATTGTTGAGGTCTTGATGGAGTTTCTTAAGCTTTCCGTCTCCAGGGATACCCTTCCAACCCCATCCGCCAGGGTGTCGGATACCTTCACAATGGCGGAGAGCAGCTTTGAAGCCTGGGTATGCTCGATTTCCGCCTGGTCCATATGATGCTGGTTGATGCGGGAAATCCGCATAACAGACATCACCGCTGCCATGTTGCTGAGAATCAGGGCGCAGACGGCAATCTCCAGCTCCGTGATATCCATGGCAGTTAAGCCCACGGTGGCGCCCCGGTAAATGGCATCTGCCACGTTAATGAACACAGCCAGTATTCCCAGGCTCACGGATAGACGACGGTCCGCATAAACTGTCATCAGCACCAGCAGTATGATGACATAGCAGAATACCATGCCGGTGGTCCGGGTGGCCATGGCAGTTATGTAAAACAGAAGGAAGCCTGCGCTTAAGATATAGCGGATGGAAGCAGTGTTCCGGCTCCGACGATACATCAGTGCGGCAAACAACAGCGGGAGCAGGCACAGCAGTACCTGAAGGGCATACATGCCGATGCTCCTTACGCCTTTGGCAACTTCAATAAAATAGGCGACGCATAGCACAATATTTACAATACCCATGCCCAGGAGCGCCGTGAAATTTCTCCCCTGGGTTGTGGCGATTGTTCCGGCAGAGGAATTGTCAGTATTCTTCTCCATAGTTTTGTTCCTTCCTTTCGTTTCCAAATATAAAAAAAGCAATTCTTATCTTCTATTATAGTGAAAATCTTCTGATTTGACAAGAAATTTTTGCAGGAGTATAGTGAAAATTCTCTGATTTGACAAGAGGCTTTTGGCAGAGGGATGGTGTGTGTCAGAAAGTATCATAATTTGAAAAAAATAATAAAAAATTAGAGAAATCTGGAAAATTGGGGGGGGGGGCACAAAATC
>CAPNGW010000324.1:0-1865 GCA_948665105.1 uncultured Lachnospiraceae bacterium | reverse complement strand
TGTTTTTGTACATTTAATACTGTATAATAAGGTAGATATTAAAAAACAGGAGATATCGAAATGACTTTGATGAAACTTCTTGAGCACCACAGTGTGGTGTTCGTTGCAGCGTTTTTGATGTTCATGTGTACCTACACGGTAATGAAGAAATTTGCCATTGCCGTTAAGCCCCGGGCCCGGTGGATGATACCGGTGCTGTCTCTTGTGGACGCCTGGGCTCTTATGATGGTGAGCCGAATATGCCTTGACGGGCTGCCCACCTGGATAATGGGCCTGATTGCTTTGGGGATGGTATTGAACCTGTCAATTTTAACTGTGGACACCTGGATGGCCCGGGCCAATTATTTTTCGGTATTTCTGGTTACGATTATCTGCACCTATGGAATTGCCAACGCAGGAGTTCTTTTGTTTCAGAATATCATGTATACTTTCGATTTTGTGGCGCTGGACCATGCAAGGCTGAGCCTTGTGCTCCTGTTTACGGCACTTTGCATCTTTAATTTTGTGCACTCTAAGTTCTATACGGTGAAGCAGATGTCGGAGCTTCTCCATGATAAGAACCGCAGCCGGCTTCTGCTGATTTATTCCATATGCGCAGGCCTTGTCCTGATTATATCGGATGCGCCTGTGGTGAACATGGTCTATGACAAGGAGATCCCCTTTGATATTGCAATGACAGCCTCCTTAAACCTGTTTTTGAAGAACAACCTGATTTTTTTCAGCAATTTCCTGATACTCATCTTCCTGGTACGCCACCTTGTGGCTTCTCAGATGAATGATGAGCTGGATACGGAGCTGCTACAGGAGAGGCGGTTTCGGGAAAGCCACAATCAGGAGAAAATTTTCAATTATCGGGCCAGTGTGACTAAGGATTACCTGGTGGAGGGGATGGAGCAGGTGTCCCCGGACGTATACAGCCCGGGACGAAGCTACCAGGAGATGCTGCAAATGTTTGCGGTTTCCTGTGTACATCCGGAGGACTGGGGCCTGATTACGGAGACCGCAAGTATCGAATACCATTTGGAGATGTTGAAAAAGAATCCCTCCTACAGCGTGCCTCTGCGTGTGAACCCCAGGGGGATTCAGGAGTTTCTGATTTTGGGACAGCGGCAGAAGGAGATTTTGGAGCGGATGCAGGGGGATTGGATTTGGATAGAATTCCAGGTCACCATCACCCAGAACCCGGACACGGAAGAAATTTGGGAATATGTTTCCATGGTGGATATCAATGACAGGATGCTTGAGCAGTCGGAGCTTAACAAGGCCGCCAGCACAGATGCCCTGACCGGAGCCTATAACCGGGCGGCCATGGAGGAGCGTATCCGGGAAGCCCTTGGCCGGAAGCGGAAGGGGAGCCTGTTTATGGTAGACATAGACCATTTCAAAAAAACAAATGACACCCTGGGACACCAGGCCGGTGATGAGCAGCTGTGCCGGGTGGTGAATATTTTAAAAGGTGTGTTCCGGGAGGAGGACATCATCGGACGTCTGGGCGGGGACGAATTCTGTGTGTTTGCTCCTGAGCTTAATGATGAGAGTCTGATTTGTCTGTGAGTGTGGGAATTGCGGTGGTTCCCCTGGGTGGAGAGACCTACGAGGAGCTGTATAAGAATGCAGACCAGGCGCTTTACGAGGCGAAGGAGAGTGGGAGGGACACCTACAGGCTGTATGTTCCACCCTCACGGAAAGAATAAGAATGTTGACAGAGAAGAGAAGCAGGTATATAATAGGCTGAATGCAGACACTTTCTGTATCCAGAATAAGTAGAACAAATAATCGCGGCTGCAGGTGTCGAAAGACCGCAGGTGAGGAAAGTCCGGGCTTCACAGGGCAGGATGCCGGTTAACGGCCGGTGGAGGCGACTC
>CAPNGW010000323.1 GCA_948665105.1 uncultured Lachnospiraceae bacterium | reverse complement strand
CCCCTCTGGCTCCAGCCCGCCTTGCCGTATTCATCACCTCATCCGTATGTCCCTGATTTACCACAATCAGAATCAGGCTGTGCACATCCTCTCTGCTTCCCTGCATCCTGCTCTCCTCCTTCCCAAGCTCTCGTCCATTGTCCTGCTCCCCGGTGTCATTTCCCTCCCGCATAAGTACGGCCGCCGCCAAAGTATTCAAGGCTGTAAGGGGCATGGAGAACACAATTCCCCGGGCCGGAACATCTCCCTCATCCTCCGAGAGCAAATACATCATCCGCTGCACCCGCTCCCTCTCACCGAAGCTTAGAAGCACATCCCGCTCCAGACTCCCAATCCCCAGAATATCCAATAAATCCGAGGAAGCCGTACCGCGGCCCACCGTCTGAAAATGACAGGTCAGACCCCGGGCGTCATAGAACCGGCTCAAGGCCTTTCCCTGTCCCCGCTCCACAATAGAGATAAAGAGCTTAACACCTCTTTTTACTGCCATGCAATAACCTCCTCTCACTCGTCAAAATACAAAATACCGTCCACCAAATCCGTAAGAGGTACCTGCATCCGCCGTTTCTCCGCCCTCCTTTTGAGCTGTCCCAAAAGTCCCAGAATTTGAATAGTCAAAAGGGGCGTCATGGCCACCATGGCCACAATCCCAAAAGCATCCGTCAAAATATTTCCCCCCAGCACCTCGCAGGCTCCCATGGCGAAGGGCAGTAAAAAGGTGGCCGTCATGGGCCCGCTGGCCACGCCGCCGGAGTCAAAGGCAATGCCGGTAAAAATCTGAGGAACGAAAAATGTCATCACCAGGGAAATCACATACCCCGGAATTAAAAACCACAAAATAGAAATTCCCGTGAGAATCCGAAGCATGGCAATCCCCACCGACACCGCCACACCGATGGACAGGCTGTACTGAATAGATTTCTGTGAAATTGAGCCGTTGGACACCTCCTCCACCTGCTTGGTCAGCACCTGCACTGCCGGCTCCGCCCGAACAATAAAATATCCGATGAGGATACCAATGGGCACCAAAAGCCAGCTGCGGCTTCCGGAGGCCAGGGAAGCTCCAAGAAACTGTCCCGCCGGCATGAAGCCCACGTTGACCCCGGTCAAAAACAGGGATAAGCCCAGGTAGGTGTACACGAGCCCCGAAATAATTTTTACAATCTGATGCCGGTGAAATCTCCGGGAGATAAGCTGAAATACAAGGAACAAAAGGGCAATGGGCACAAGGGCCACGGCAACCTCCCGAAAGTATACCGGAAACGCCTCTGCAAATTCTGCTGCCGCCGCCCGGGTGGTGAGATAATCCTTAAGCTCCACCGGCGTATATACCGCATCCTGGGGACGGTAAAAGATTCCCAGAAGCAGCACCGACAAAACAGGCCCAATACTGCATAGGGCAATGAGTCCAAAGCTGTCGCTGCCGGAATTCTTATCGCTTCGCACAGAGGCCATACCAATACCCAACGCCATGATAAAGGGCACGGTAATGGGCCCGGTGGTCACACCTCCGGAGTCAAAGGAAACCGGAATGAATGTATCCGGAGTGAAAAACAAAAGCAGGAAAATAATTCCATAGAAAAATACCAGCACGTAAGACAGCGGAAGCTTGAAAAGCATGCGAAGCTCCGCCACCGCCAGAAAAATTCCCACACCCAGGGCCACAGTCAATACCAGCACCAGGTTGGGAATGGCCGGAACCTGTTCTGCCAGCACCTGCAAATCCGGCTCCGCCATGGTAATCAGGATTCCCAGCACCAGCAAGACCAGCAGGGAGACCACAATTTTCCCAGCTCTTGTCATCTTCACGCCGATGCCTTCTCCCATGGGAATCATGGACATATCCACGCTCAGGGTAAAAAATCCCATGCCCAGCACCAAAAGCAGCGCTCCAAACAAGAATAAGACCAGTGCCCCCAGGGACAGAGGTGCAATCGTAATACTCAAAATCAAAACAATGGCCGTCACCGGAAGAACGGAAACCACCGACTCGTATACTTTTTCCTTCAATAAATGATGAAATCGCAAATATTCTCTCCTTTTTTATGTTTGTTCTGTTTTCTGGATGAAAATTTCTTGGGTTTCAACTCTATTTTATAATAGAAAAAAAACTGCAAACAACCCGCCAGCTCATTTCTTTCCGGTATTTTAGCGGCCCTGGAAGGAGCCGTTTGTTTTGCTGTTGTTTCAGACCTTCCCTTACCGGATGGAAAATCCACGTTTTTCTACTTTACAGGCCGCTTCGCCTGTGGTACCCTACATATTAAAAGGAGGTTACCACATGAAGACAGCAAAGATTACCTTAAACCCACCGGAGATCAAATCGATTTCTTACAATAACACCTTCCGGCAGAAGGCCGGTCAGCCTTTGAAAATGACCATCAAATCTCAGGCCACTGTCAAGACCAACCCGGCAGCTCCCACCACCGCCATGGTTCTTGTGAGAATTATAGCCAGCGACGAGGAGCAGAACCTGTCTCTGGAGTTGGAAACCATGACCCTGGCCGTGGCCAGCACCTTTATCGACAACATTGACGATGTGCTGAAAGCCCAATATCTTCCCATTATAATGATGGGCGTTAATGAGAAGATACGCAGTCTCACCGCCAATCTGGGGCTGAATCTGCGGCTTCCCACCCCCCAGCTTGATTACCGGGAGGAGCCGGAGACGGAAGCACCGGTCACCATCACCTCGTAATCCAAGGATTATCCCCGGCTTCTGCCCACATAAGTGCAGATGCCGGGATTTTTGTTATTTAAAATGCTACAGCTTTTTTATCACGCGGACGTGAGGTTTTAAAATACCGTAATATTGGGAGCCTCTGCTCTTACCGAAGCAGCCTGTCAATGCCTTGTACAATTCGTTTAAATCTCTGGAAGAATATTTGTTCAACAGTCTTACGATATCTTCCATCTGTTGGGGCCGAACCTTGTGATAGTCAAAAACCACCTTAAGATAATTGTCGATGCGGGCATTCTTATCCGTCAAATAGATGGTGGTCAGCCTTTCGTGAAATTCTTTGTTTTCCTTGAGGAAATGATATACCTCCTTGCCGTTCTCTCCCCCCAGCAATGCCACCAGCGCCTCGTGAATGCGCTCCTGCTTGCGGATGGGAATGGAGCGGCACAGGCTGATGACCGCCCCTACGGGAACCTCCT
>CAPNGW010000322.1 GCA_948665105.1 uncultured Lachnospiraceae bacterium | reverse complement strand
CGAAGCCGCCCAGAAGGAAGCAAAGGACCTGATTGCCAAAATGAAGTAGCAAAGGAGCTGCCTATGAGCCCGGATAAAAGGAAACGAAGAAGGATGACGGCAATGTCCTACCTGTGGTCCCTTCCGTCTCTGATTTTGATACTGTTGATTGTGATATTTCCCATATTGTATACCGGCTACATTTCCATGACCAACATGAATGTGTACCACTGGTTTGAGTTTGATTTCATCGGCCTGTCCAACTATAAGGATGCGCTGCTGGTATTTGACAATGGCTTTCTGTCGGCACTGCTTCTCACCGTTGTCTGGACGGCGGTGAATATGGTGCTGCAGCTGGTGATTGCCTTTGTCCTTGCCAGTATGCTGAATATGAAGAAGCTTCGGTTAAGGAATGTGTATAAGACCCTGTTGATTTTTCCTTGGGCCATGCCGGGGTATGTGTCCATACTGCTGTGGAAAACCGGTATGTTTAACTCTCAGTTCGGACTTTTAAATCAGTGGCTGGGCAAGCTGGGACTTGAACCTGTCCGGTGGCTGGCAGGGGATGTCTCTGCCTTCCTCTGCTGTACGGTGGTGAACCTGTGGCTGGCGCTTCCCTTTATGATGACCATTATTGACGGTGCGCTAAAGAGTGTGGAACAGAGCTATTACGAGAGCGCCATTCTGGACGGGGCGGGGTGGCTTGTGCGAACCCGCTATATTACCATACCGGTGATTAAGCCCATCATAGCGCCTGCGGTGGTGATTACGGTATTTACCACCTTTAAGCAGTTTGACGTGATTTACCTGATGACCCAGCAGGCCGGCGCAAAGACAGGTGCAAATATTCACACCATTCTTACATACGCGTATGAAAATGCCTTTATCACCAACAACTATGGGTACAGCTCAGCAGTTTCCATTATTATTTTTATACTGCTGATTCTGTTTTCCTGTGTGACAAACAGAAAGCCGAAGGAGGGAAGAGCATGAGAGCGGGGAAGAAACGAAAAGAATTTTGGGGCCTTCTGTCTGCCAACCTGGTGCTGACGGTGATTTGTCTGGGGACGCTGATTCCCATTCTGTATGCAGCGTCCGTGTCCTTCAATGCCCAAAACAGCCTTCTGAGCTCGGACTTTTCCTTTTTCCCAAAGGAGCTGACCCTGGCCAACTACCGGGCTGTTTTTACGGAGGAGCCGGTGATGGGCTGGATGAAGAACAGTCTGATTCTTGCGGTGGCCACTGTGGGGATTTCCCTGGGCACCGGGATTCCGGCGGCCTATGTATTTTCCAGAAAATCCTTTCCCGGGCGGAAGGCAGTGCTCAAGGTGTTGATTCTGCTGTACGCGTTTCCGTCTCTTCTGTCCATGACGGCCCTGTACAAGCTGTTAAGCCCCATGGGGCTCATCAATACCAGGGCAGGGCTGATTGTGGTCTATGCGGGAACCATGGCGGTGTTTGCCCTGTGGAATCTGAAGGGATATTTTGACACCATTCCCATAGAGCTGGAGGAAGCGGCAAAAATAGACGGCGCCTCTTCCCGGCAGCTGGTGACCCGGGTGATTTTGCCGCTGGCAAAGCCCTCCATTGCGGTGACGGCCATGATGGTACTGATTTTTGTGTGGAACGAGTATGTATTTGCCATTAATTTTATGACAGGAGAAGACACGTACACTCTGGCGGCGGGGCTTTACTCTCTGCAGGCCAGTGAAACCAGCGGAAGCTGGCCGGTATTTTCGGCAGCCTCGCTGTTGGTGTCCCTGCCTGTATTAATTGTATTCTTTGCCTTGCAGAAGAATATGACAGCAGGGCTTACCTCCGGAGGAGTCAAGGGATAATGAGAACAGGAAAGGTAGAAAGGGTTGACAATGCTTATGAATAAAGGTGCGGTGCTGCATATACCAATGTCCCAGGATGTCTATGGTGTGGATGAGAGCCACGTGACATTTCGGCTGCGGACCGGGAGAGGGGACCTGGAGGGGTGCTTTCTGTATTTTGGGGACCGGGCCTGCCGGAATACGCCGGTATTTTTCACCAAAGCACAGATGCAGGTGGTGGCCCGGGATTTGTACTTTGACTATTACGAGGTCACACTGGAGAATCCCTACAGGAGGATTTGCTATTACTTTGAATTGGTGGCCCGGGAGGAGACGGTGCTGTATTATGGGGACTGCTTTTGCTCTCACCTTGTGGACGACAGGTCGGAATATTATCAGCTTCCCTTTAACCATCCGGCGGATATTGTAAATCCGCCCCAGTGGGCCCAGGACGCGGTTATTTACAATATTTTCCCGGACAGCTTTGCCACCGGAAGGGAGTATATTTCCGGGGAAACAATGGTGAAGGAGTATCACAGAAAAGCGGGAGAGGAGGCAAAGGAGGATGCCGGGGGAAGCATGCCGGAGATTGCCACAGAGTATGCCAAAAGCCCTGTAAGGGGAAAGCTGGGGGGAACCATCCGGGGCATTCTGGAAAATGTGGATTACTTAAAGGAGCTGGGGATTACGGCAGTGTACATCAACCCCATTTTCATGGCGGGGGAGTATCACAAATATGACGTGCTGGACTATTTCCAGATTGACGCCTGCTTTGGCACCAATGAGGAGTTCAAGAAGCTGGTGGAAACCTTTCATGATAACGGGATAAGGGTTATCATCGACGGGGTGTTTAATCACTGTGGATGGTATTTTTTTGCTTTTGCGGATGTGGTGGAGAAGGGGGAGCAGTCCGCCTACAAGGACTGGTTTTACCATCTGGAATTTCCGGTAAAACGCCCCCTGGACCCGGAGGAATACCCATCCTATGAATGCTTTGGGTATGAGCGCATGATGCCCAAGCTCAATACCCAAAACCCCCAGGTGGTCCGCTATTTCTGTGAGGTGTGCCGCTACTGGCTTAGGGAGTTTCAGACGGATGGCTGGCGTCTGGATGTGGCCAGTGAGGTCAATGACGCTTTCTGGATGGAGTTTTGCCGGGCGGCCAAGGAGGTAAATCCCCAGGCTATTTTAATCGGGGAGGTATGGGAGAGCGCCGGCCATTGGCTCAACGGAAAAATGTTTGATTCCACCATGAATTATGATTTTCGCAAGCATTGCCGAAGGTTTTTCGGGGAAGCGTCCATAGACGGCTATGAATTTGATGCCCGGGTGACCAACATGCGGATGCGCTACCGGAGGCAGACGCTGTTTGCCCAGCT
>CAPNGW010000321.1 GCA_948665105.1 uncultured Lachnospiraceae bacterium | reverse complement strand
CTGACGCTTCTTATGGCCACGCTCCGGCAGCCCAAGGTACTGCTTTTGGATGAGCATACAGCCGCTCTGGATCCCAAGACTGCGGCTAAGGTCCTGGCTCTGACGGAGGAGCTGGTATCCCTAAACAAGCTGACTACCTTGATGATTACCCACAATATGAAGGACGCCATTCGTCTGGGCAACCGCCTGATTATGATGAATGAGGGCAATATCATTTACGATATCAAGGGTGAGGAGAAGAAGAAGCTCAAGGTGGCAGACCTGCTTCAGAAATTCGAGGAGGCCAGCGGCGGAGAGTTTGCCAATGACCGGATGATGCTGGGCTAGCTGAGCCGAGCCATTGGCAAAACACACCTGCCATGGACCATCACTTATTTGTCATCATAAAAACTTAAGAAAATTTTTATGGAATTTCGGCAGGATTCGTGGTACGCTTGAAAAGTCGGGTGATGAGGAGAAAATTTCCGGCATATCCGGCTTTTGTGGTATCTGGGAACTTGGAAAGGATTTTACATGAATAACTTTTTCCAGGTGGCGGCAGGCTTTTTGCATCTTCTGTACCCCAAGCGGTGCCCCCTGTGTGACAGGGTGATGTACACGCCCTTTCTGAGCTGGGAGTATCCCATCTGTGGGTTCTGCCGGGAGCAGGTGGAATATGTGGAGGAGCCGGCCTGCAAAAAATGCGGGAAGCCTCTGACGGATGAGCAGGCAGAATACTGTCAGGATTGTATCCGCCATCCCCACGCTTTCCTTCAGGGGAAGGCTCTGTGGGTCTATAAGGGCAGCGCGAAGGCATCCATTCATCGGCTGAAATACGGCAATCGCCGGGAATATGGAAGGGCCTTTGCCCAGGAGCTGGTACGGCAGTACGGGGGCTGGATACGAAGAAACGGGATTGCGGCCATCATCCCCATTCCTCTGCACAAAAAGCGCAGGAGGCAAAGGGGATATAACCAGGCGGAGATTGTGGCGGTGGAGATGGGCAGGCTTTTGCAGCTTCCAGTGTATTCCAAAGTACTGCTTCGGTGTGTTCACACCAGGCCTCAGAAGGAATTGAATGACAAGGAAAGAAAAAATAATCTGAAAAAGGCTTTTAAAATTGCGGGAAATGAGTTACAATTAAATTATATTTTACTGGTGGATGATATTTATACCACCGGAAGTACTATGGACGGGGCGGCAGAAACCCTTCGGGAGGCGGGGGCATCCCATATTTATGCTGTCAGCGTCAGCATTGGGAGAGGATACTAGGAGGAATCAGCTATGGAAGTAAAGAGTTGCAAGTCCTGCGGCAAGCTGTTTAATTATCTGGCAGGTCCGCTTATTTGTGAGAGCTGTAAGGACGCATTGGAGAAGAAATTTCAGGAAGTGAAGGAGTACGTCAGAGACCACAAGGATGTTCCTATTAATCGGGTGTCGGAAGAGTGCGAAGTGAGCGTGAAGCAGATTAAGCAGTGGATTCGGGAAGAACGGCTGGTATTGGTGGAAGGCTCCGGCGTTTGCATTGAGTGTGAGATGTGCGGCCAGCCCCTTTTGACAGGACGCTTCTGTAATAAATGCAAGGCAAAGGTTCAGGATAATCTGCGCAGTGCATACCCTTCCAGAAAGGCACCTGAGCCCACCAAAAGTCAGAAAAGCAATGGCAACCGCATGCGCTATCTGGATTTTTAAAAATAGGAAAACTGCCGTGTACGAAGGATACGGCAGTTTTTTTAAATCCGCTGCAAATCCAAAGCTTCATTATTTGCTATCACAAGGATAATGTGGTATAATATCGAAAGATATTATACCGGCCCGAAGCGAAGCGGAGTGGCCATCGGTCGCCCACGGCGAAGCCATAGCCGCTTGCGGCTATGGTATAATCAAAGCAATTCCAAAGCTCTTTTATACAGTGGGTCCAAATCACAGCCGCAGCTCCCACATTCTTTGTCCGCCTGCTGTATGGCTGTTATTAAAGCGTCTTTATCGGCTTTTCCCTCCAGCCATTGTTGTGCAGGAACAGATATTAAATCCCACCCTGACCCAGCAAACTTCTCCATAATAGATTTTAATTCTTCCATAAGTTTCACCCTTTCTGAATTTATTGACATTTTTTGATAACTGCTGTATATAAAACTTTTACATCAGCCTGGCTCATTCTGTTTCCACTACTTTAAGTCCTCAATGTTAAAGCTCTCTGTTTTCAAATCACAATAATGCCTGCCCTTGATTGCTGTAAATTTTAAGACACAATAGTCCGGGTCGGTTACTCCCTGCTTATAATACATGGTATCTCCTGTACACCAGATTTCCTGCTTTATATCATCATCTTGTAAAACCTCCATTGTGCCTGTCAGCATTAATCCTTCATACTTAAAGCGCCCTCTGTTATAGAAATAGATACTTGCCTTTGAATTCTTCATAAACTGCTGCGCACGCATGGAAGACGTATTGGTGGAGAAATAAAAGCAATTTCCATCTATCTTACGTGGTGTAAACATTGCTTTTAAGTTTGGAAAACCATCTTCATCCACAGAACCGACAAAAGCTGTTTTTTGTTTCTGAATAAATTTCATGACATGCTCTCTTGTTTCCATTGAAAATCCTCCTGATTTTAAATTATTTGTCTGTATGCAGATTTTCTATCAAGGTTTCCAATATTCGGGCAAGATACTGTTCAAATTGTTTCTGCTCTTTTTCTGAAAAGCCTTGATAAAATAATGTGTTCATCTGCTGGGATACAGCCTCATATTTCGATTGTAAGGATTTTGCATATTCTGTAAGGGATATAATGGTCTGGCGGCGATTCTTCGGATTAATATTCCGTTTCACAATCCCCTTATTTACCATGCCATTTATCACGACAGATACTGTATTCTTAGCCAGGGAGGTTTTCTCACTTATTTCGCTGATGGTAAGATTATCTGTTTTCCATAAAATAAATAGAATTCTTCCCTGCCCACCGCTTATTTCGATTCCATTTTCAAGTAATAGCCGTTCAAAAATCCTGTCCTGAATCTGTTTTATTTGTGTGATATAAAATCCACCCTTTGTTTCCAATTCATTACCTCATTTCTATTTAGAATATTTCCAAATAGAACAATTAAATTTTACCATACATTCGTTTGAATGTCTACACAAACTTCGGTATTGTCCACGACAAACGCATGAATGCTCTCCATCTCCTTACCCTTGTGGATGGGATTTTT
>CAPNGW010000320.1 GCA_948665105.1 uncultured Lachnospiraceae bacterium | reverse complement strand
GGTGGCAAGGCTGGGGTCCACAATCACCGGAAGATGTGTTTTCTCCTTCAGCACGCAGACTGCACTTAAATCCAGCGTATTTCGGGTGGCGGTCTCAAAGGTACGGATGCCGCGCTCGCAAAGGGCAATCTGCTCATTCCCTTCGGACATAATGTACTCGGCGGCATTGAGCCACTCTTCGATGGTGGCGGAGAGTCCACGCTTTAAAAGGACTGGAAGACCGCTTTTTCCCACTTCCTTTAACAATTCAAAGTTCTGCATGTTCCGGGCGCCGATTTGCAGCATGTCCACATATTTTACTGCGGCTTCGATGGCATGGGAGCTGGTGACCTCGCAGATGGTGGCAAGTCCGGTCTCCATGGAGGCAGTCTTTAAGAATTTCAGGCCGTCTTCCTCCAGACCCTGGAAGGAGTAAGGGGAAGTCCGGGGCTTGAAGGCACCTCCCCGAAGGAAGGTGGCTCCGAAAGATTTCACCGCATGGGCGATGGACACAAGCTGTTCCTCTGTCTCCACGGCGCAGGGGCCAGCCATTACCGTCATGGTATCTTTGCCGATAACTGCATTGTTCAGGGATACGTCGGTGGGGGCGGGATGGAACTTACGGTTGCTTAATTTGTAGCTTTCCGTGATGGGAACGATTCTCTCCACGGAAGGATGAACCTCAATGGCACAGGTATCCAGAAGGGATTTATTTCCAACCACACCGATGATGGTGACTTCCTCACCCTGGGAGAGATGGACGGTAAGACCGCAGCCGGTGATAATGTCTGTCACCTGGGTGATGGCTTCTTTGAGAACGTTTGGCTTCATTACAATAATCATGGCAGTTTCCTCAATTTTCATTTATTCGTTATTCTATAATTACCATATCATAACTTTTTTTGCCTGAAAAGTCAACACGTTGTTGCGTTGAAGCAATAAAGATAAGAACTCAGAGCCATTGCGAAAAACTTTTGGGCTGATTTTGGGGGATAAAAAAGTTTTGTAAAATGTGAATAATATAGTTGTAAATTTTTTGAATTTTTAGTAGAATATATACATCACATAAAAACGAGCATTGGAGGAATTTCGTATGAATGTTTACACAACGGACAAAATCAGAAATGTGGTTTTATTGGGACACGGCGGGAGCGGCAAGACGACGCTGGTAGAAGCGATGGCATATCTTTCCGGAATCACCACCCGCATGGGTAAGGTGACGGACGGCAATACCATCAGCGACTATGACAAGGAAGAGATGAAGCGTCAGTTTTCCGTAAATACCTCCGTGGTTCCCATTGTATGGGAGGATACCAAGATTAATATTTTGGATACCCCGGGATATTTTGGGTTTGTAGGTGAGGTTGAAGAGGCAGTCAGCGTGGCCGATGCGGCAATTATTGTGGTTTCCGGCAAGTCGGGCATTGAGGTGGGAACTCAGAAAGCATGGGATATCTGTGAAAAATACAAGCTTCCAAGAATGTTTTTTGTGACAGAGATGGATGTGGATAATGCAAGCTACCGGCAGGTGGTGGAGGATTTGCAGGAGATGTACGGCAAGCGCATTGCACCTTTCCATTTCCCCATCCGTGAGAATGAAAAATTCGTAGGCTATGTCAATGTGGTGGCCAAGACCGCCAACCGCTGGACCGAGAAGGGCAAGGTGGAAGAGATGGACATGCCGGATTATTCCGTGGAATATCTTGAAAATTATCGCGAGGTTCTCATGGAAGCAGTTGCCGAGACCAGCGAGGAGTTTATGGACCGCTACTTCGGCGGCGAGGAATTTTCCGAATTTGAAATCAGAAGCGCTTTGAGAACCAACGTGGCAGACGGAAGCATTGTCCCCATGTCCATGGGCTCCAGCATTCTGGTGCAGGGCATTTATACCTTGCTTGATGACATTATTAAATATCTTCCCAGCCCGGAGAAGCGTCCCTGCAACGGCGTGAATCTGAAAACCAACGAGGTGTTTGAGGGTAATTATGATATTGGAAAGCCCAAGTCCGCATACATTTTCAAGACCATTGTGGACCCCTTCATCGGGAAATACTCCCTGATTAAGGTGAATTCCGGCGTTATCAAAACGGACGACGTTCTGTACAACCAGGAAAAGGATATGGATGATAAGGTGGGCAAGATTTACGTTCTTCGGGGCAATAAGCCCGTGGAGGTTCCCGAGCTTCACGCCGGTGATATCGGCGCTCTTGCCAAGCTGAATAAGGTTGGCACCAGAGATACCTTATCCACCAAGGCCAACCCCATCATGTATGGCAAGACCCAGGTTTCCGTTCCTTATACCTATATGCGCTACAAGGCCAAGAATAAAGGGGATGAGGACAAGATTTCCCAGGCTTTCCAGAAGCTGATGCAGGAGGATTTGACTTTGAAGACTGTCAACGACAGCGCCAACGGACAGACTCTGGTGTACGGCATTGGAGACCAGCACATTGAGGTGGCAGTCAGCAAGATGCTGGAGAAATACAAAGTGGAAGTGGAGCTGAGCCGGCCCAGAATTGCCTTTAAGGAGACTATCCGCAAGAAAGCGGATGTGGAATATAAATACAAAAAGCAGTCCGGCGGACACGGACAGTATGGCCACGTCAAAATGACCTTTGAGCCTTCCGGTGATTTGGAGTCTGCCTATGTGTTTGACCAGATTGTGGTGGGTGGAGCTGTACCCAAGAACTATTTCCCGGCAGTGGAAAAGGGCATTCAGGAAGCGGTGATTGCAGGACCCATGGCGGCCTATCCGGTGGTGGGTGTGAAGGCAGTGCTCTATGACGGAAGTTACCATCCGGTGGATTCTTCGGAGATGGCCTTTAAGACTGCCGCAAGACAGGCCTTCAAGAAGGGCTTTATGGAGGCATCCCCGGCGCTGCTGGAGCCCATTGCCACCATGAAGGTTGTGGTTTACGACAGATACACCGGAGACGTTATGGGTGATTTGAACAAGCGCCGCGGCCGTGTGCTGGGCATGAATCCTGTGGAGGGCGGCAAGACGGAGATTGTTGCGGATGTGCCTTACATGGAGATGTACGGGTACATGACAGACCTTCGTTCCATGACCGGCGGAAGCGGAGACTTCTCTTACGAATTCGCGCGCTATGAGCAGGCGCCCAGCGATATTCAGGAGAAGGAGGTTGCGGCACGGGCCAGCAAGCTGGAGAATGGCGAGGACTAAATTTCTTCTGGGCTATGTGGATGATGCCATCCCTTTCGGGGGAGACACAGAAGAGTTGAGGATG
>CAPNGW010000319.1 GCA_948665105.1 uncultured Lachnospiraceae bacterium | reverse complement strand
CTACAAGGAAGGCAATCCCCTGTACCCCACTCCGGTGACCTGGACCAAAGGGGACTTCCGCAGATTTGTTCGCTCTATGATGAATTAAGCGCCACAACTGGCACCTTTCACACTTCGCTTGGCGGTTTAACAAATTCGTAAGCGAGAGCGCGTCATAAGAGGAATATCATAAATAGCCCCGGCGACAGGTATCCCAAATCAGACCATTGAGAGACGCCGGCACTTAGGGAGCTGGCCCACGTGGGCCAGCGAGCTTAGTGTCCGCTGCGTCTTGAGCTGAGCGCAAGCGTGTCTGATAGGGGATACCTGTCGCCGGGGCGTCTTATGGTATTGCAAACACAAGCCTATGCCAGCGAATCCCTCATATAAATATACTCCGCCACCGACCTGTCAAAGGTTTTAATGTGGTTAAACAGCCATTCCACCACATTCCGCTCCACCTGGCGCACGAATTCCTCGGTGGGGCCTTCGGAATCCTCCAGAAACTCGTGGAGCTCCTTCAAGGCTTTCTTAAACTCCCCATGCTTCTCCTGATGCTGCTTAAGCTCCGGGTATCCCATGCTCTCCTGAAGCTTTTCCTCCTCCCCGAAATGGAAGTTGGTATACTCCTCCAGGTAATCCAGCATGGTAACAGCCTTCCGCTGGCCTTCACCGTTCTCACAGCTTGTAACAAACTGCCGGATGCGGTCGATAAGCTCCTTATGCTGGGTATCAATCATGTCGTTGCCGGTAATGAGATTGTCGTCAAATTCGATAATCATAATAACTGCCTCCTTGTCTTTTTACATTAACTCTATTATACATGGTATCTGTAAAAATTTCAAACTTTATAATCATCAAAAGCGGAACTCCATTGACAGGCTCCATAATGCGGATAGGTTATTGAATGGTTAATAATGCGTGTGTTCAGGCACAACAGTATCCTTGGTGTGTTCATAGTACTTATCCATCTCGGAGACTGTAACCAGCCTGCGGTCCTCGTTTGTGATGCCAAGGCGGGTAAGGGCCTCTGTGGTGTGCACACAATCCCGGGTCAGCTGAATGCTGGCTGTCTGGACATTGGCAGAGGACTCCACAACTCCAGGGCCGTAAAAGGAAACTAGTGTACTGCCTTCGGGTACCGTGTAGTCGATGGTAATCCAGTTGGTGTACTGCCTATCCCTTGTGTGGTTATCCAGGCCGTAATCCAGAAACTGATAATTTCCCTCCTCCACATCCAGCAGAAAGGCATCATAAATTTCCTTAAGCTCCTCCTGACGGAAGGCGGTATATATCAGTGTATAGTCCTGGTCATACAGCTCCATAGAGCCGCCAATAAGAGAAACAAGAGGATACGCATCCGTAAAAAAGGACTTCAGATAGTATCTGGGGGTATGAAGCAAAGCCTGTATTTGGTGGTATGGGTAGTCTTCCCGGGACAGATAATAGTCCTCCAGGGGAATCTGGTAGCTTCGGGAAAGGGTGCTTCCGTTCTTTAACCGGTATGTGATGCTAAAGGCGCTGGTGCGGGCGGTCTGGCGATACTTCTGAAAGTAGGCCTCCGTCTCCTTCTTTGATTCAATCAGGTCCCGGTGGAGCTTTCCCACAGCTTCTATATCCTCTTTCTCAAGATTGACGTTAAAGCCTGCATACACGGTGGCGGAGGCAATCTCCTCCTCCCTGGGAACCCGTCTTTCAATACCGAAGATGTCAAATTCCACACCCACAAGAAGGACTGTGGATAACACCAGAAATGCGCCGTATTCCAGCCATCTCTTTTTGGTAAAGACCCAGAACTGCTTCTGCAAAAGCATGTCGGACAAAAAGAAGAAGACGGCTCCGCTGATTAGCATCAGAGGCAGGAGGGGCCAGAGCCCGGTAGAAGTATACCCGCTGTCAGTCAGGAGGTAATTGCCCCAAATGGCGACATAGGAACCCAGGGTGTAGGCACAGCCCAGACGGAACAGCGGTTTTAAAAATCCGATGGCTACAATATCCCCGGTTGTCTCCAGATGCTTCTTCTTGTAAACCCAATAGGCCAGAGCTAAAAGAGGCAGGCTGGCGGCAAAATACCCTCCGATATAAGGGTAGAGAACATGAAGCGCCTCCCTCTCCTGGAACCTGTAGGACATAAACGGTGTGAAAAATCCTGAAAGGTACTGGCTCAAAAAGTAGTAGGGTGACAGGAAGTCCCCAAAGGAGAGGCTTGCGGATTCCACGCCGTAAGACAGGACATCCACAAAGAGACATGCAACCTCCTTTAAGAGTACAAACAAATAGTTGCTTATCAGGAAAAATACCAAAGCAGCAATAATATTTCCGGTAATCATAGCCATAAATACAGCCAGAGCAAAGGCGAAGATTATCATCCCCCCAGACAGCAGCAGCCATTGCATCAAGGGCTCCAGCTGGGTCACCTGCCTTAAGAAGCAGACAAAAATGCTTAACAGAAAAGCAATTAACTGGGGAACCAGAAGGAAGCATAAGCCTGAGAGCACGTTGGTGATAAATAGGGATTCCCGGCACAAGGGCAGGGCGTGCATCATATAAGCGCTTCTGGTCTGGTACAGGTAGGAAAATACCGCCACCGCTGTGATGCAGGCGAACAGAAACAGGGGAAAGGGCCAAAGTGCCGTACGCACTGTATTTGTCATAAGCTCAAGCCGGTATTGGTCGGGGTTGACCGTACTGGGGGGCTGGATTCCCAGAGAGAGAAACAGCTGAAGGGGCAGCTGAAACAGGCATACCAGAAGATACGCCGTCCATATGGGCCAGAATCGGGTCAAATTTTTGATAAACACGGTCTTGCTAAAATAAGATGTCTTTGACGGCATAATTGGCACCTCCCATCTCATAGATAAAGATTTCCTCCAGGGTCAGCGGGAGCACATCCATAAGCAGGGGATTGGCCTGCTCCAGTGCTTTTTTTGCTTCCAGGGGATTACCCCGGACAATGACGGTGTACACCCGGCCAAGGTTGGACATGTGCAATACCTCAAAATCCTCCGGCAGTGTGGGAACACCCTGCTGCAAAGCCACCTGAATCTTTGAAACGGTGCTTTGAAGCTGACACAGAGAGTGCTCCAAAAGAATTTTTCCCTGGTGCATAATTCCCACGTGGTCGCAGACATCCTCCAGCTCCCGGAGGTTGTGGGAGGAGATGAGTATGGTCATCTGCCGCTCCCGCATCCGGCTTAAGATAAGGCCCCAGAGCTGGCGGCGCATCACCGGGTCTAAGCCGTCCACCGGTTCGTC
>CAPNGW010000318.1 GCA_948665105.1 uncultured Lachnospiraceae bacterium | reverse complement strand
CCGGCAAAGGTCCGGTAGGCATTACGCATGGCGCCGATATAGCCGCCACCGTGGAGCTGCAGGATGATATAGTCCTCCCGTCCCCCCTCTTTTCTGGTGAGAAGCTCCATGGTAAAATCCTCCATGGATATTTCTGCCATTGCAAATATTTTAGGGCAATGCCACTTTGGCTCCACCAGATTTTTTCGAAGCTCCCCGGACCTTATCTTCTGGCCAATGGCGTGCTCCGCTGTCACATGTGCGATGAGCTGGCGCAGGATAAATCCCCGGATGCTGCTTTCTATTTCGGTTTTCGTTCGTTTTGTCGTCTTTTTTCGCATGGTTCTCCTACACGTGGAATCTTCGCTTCAGTTCATTTTTGGCCCGCCGGTCCCCGAAAATCAAGGTGCCCACAAAGAGAACAGCGGAAACTGCGGCGGCCACAATGGTGACTGCCGGATGGTTAATAATCCCGGTCCACCAGAAAATCAGGGCCACAAGGCTGAGCAGCATGGTCAGTATCTGTAGCAGAATGTAGCTCTGCCAGTACTGAATATTCACCAGCATCAGTATAATAATGGCCAAGTCAATCAGGAGGATGGCGCTTGGCACCACATAATTCACCGACCAGCCCCGGTAGCCCACAATCACGTCAATGGCCACCGTCAGAAGGACTCCTCCTATAATCTGCCTCAGGATAATGCGCTTATAGCCGGTGCGCTTCTGGATGGAATAGCGGAGGGTAATGTAAAAATAGAGGATGCCCACGCCGCAGATAAGAGACCACCACATGCCGGAATAAAAGACCGCATTGATGGCGATAAGCCCAGCCTCTACCACGATGGACAAAAAAAGGTACAGCTTCACCACGAAATTCAGCATTCGGCTGACGTCCTTCACATCCGGGTACATCCCGGGAACATATTCTTTTTCCTCCGGTGTCTCCCGGTCCGTTTCCAGAACACTGTGGCAGAGAGGACACACCAGCGTCTGGTCTTTGATTGTCACATGACAGGTTCTACAGATTCTCATCATACACTCCGTTTGTGGCGATGGTTACTTCCACCCCGTCCTCCGTGAGCCTTCGGAAAAATGCCCGCTGCAGAGACGTATCCGTCAGGGTGGAGCTGAAGGTAAAAATCAATGTATCCAGGTAGGAGCAGATGCAGCCCTTGATATTCTGGCCCTTGGACATGGACAAAAAGGCGTGAAACTCCTGGATATAGGGCTGATATTCCTCCCGGATGGATATATTTCCAATGTTGGTGATGGTTGTGGAGTTGGCAAGGGCCGCGCTCCGGTACACCCATTTTATGGCCAGATTTTTCAAGAACAGAGGAACTGCCCGAAGAATGATATTTTTCTCGTTGGATACGTTGTAGGCAAAAAGATTCTCCAGGTGCTCCGGCTGTATCTGGCTTCTTAAGCTGTCTGCGGTGATGGCAGCCACCTCCTCAAAGGTGTAATTCTCCTTCACCGGCTCAAAGACAGCGGATACCATGACGAAAAAATTTTTGGTGGTGATGGAATTGTAGTAGGGCCGCAGGTTCACGGGCACCGCCACACTTAAGGGGCGCTTACCGGTGCAGCCGTGGAGGTATTCCCGGTAAGCGCTCCACAAAAAGGCGGCTACCAGGTACTCATTGATGGAAAGTCCATAGGCTTTGGAGGCCTGCTTCAGCTTTTCAATATTCATATAGCCATGAATGACCCCCAGCTCCAGGGGCCTTAGCTTCTCTCCCTTGATGATGCAGGCCCGTTTGGTCTTGTAGCCCTTGGCATGACTCTTTTTATAATTCTTCACATAGCTGTCTTCTTTATTCAGGGATGTGTCACAGCAGAGGGTGTCCGTCACTTTTTCCAGCAATTCGGGATGGACCAGGCGCAGATACTGGTATGTCAGCTCTCGTAAGAAATTGATGCCGCCCATGCCGTCGGTGAGTACGTGAAAGACCTCCAGATTAATTCGGTTCTGGTAGTAGCTGACCCGGAACAGGTAATTGTTGTTCCGGTTGGCCTCGATGTACTGGTTGGGATAGGTGCACTCCTCCACCACCCGGGGTGCAGGCTTCTTATTGTCCTCAAAATAATACCAGAAAATGCCTCTTCTCAGGCGAACACGAAAGACCTCGAACCAGGGGAGAATTTTATTTAAGGCTTCCTGGAGGTAGCCGGGTTTTATTTTTTCATTCAGGGTGACGGAAATGCGATAGACATTGCTCATGCTCTCTCCGGCAATCACCGGAAAGAGATGGGCGGTGTTGTCCAGCTTATCCCATCTTAGTTCAGATTGACCTTTCAGCATCGGGTTATTCCTTTAATATTTAGATTCAATGTTTATGGTACTATTGTCCCAGAGAGTCGGAGGGATGTCAACTGTTTTTTTGCCTCCGGGCAGGGCCTGGAGGGCCAAAATCACCTTCCCGGGAGGCAGACTTTGCACTCCTGCCCGGAGAACTTTCTATGATGCAAAAAAAGAATCCTGCAATGCAAGATTCTTTTCTATTTTCAGTTGCTTTTGCTGGGTTTTGGGCCAGCAAATGCACTATCCTGGCCATTAAGCAATTTCTGTTTTCCATAAGCCATGCAGATTGCAGTACTCGTATACGGCCTTAGGTTCCTGACCTTTTGGCACTTCAAAGACGGCCTTGGGCTCCTGGCCCGGTTTTAATTTTGCAAGCATTCCGCCGCTGCAGGTTTCCAGATAAATGAACATTATGTAATGCTCCTCCAGCATGGGATGCTCAAGGGTCCCCACTTTTACGGTCACGGTATTGCCTTCACGCTCCACCACCGGAACATGCTTCTCCGAAGCCCCGTCTGAAGTTCCGGCACTTAACTCCTGGTAATTCTTTTCCCCGGCGCACTCGCCTGTAATCAATTCTACTGCTACGCTTTGGCAGTTCTCACACTTATAAAATTTTGTCATGGATACTACCTCCTTTTGTTTTTCTATATGGAAACCTTACCACAATTTCCCAATGCCCACAAGACAAAATTCCGCAAAGATTCCGTGGCCAGGCACAAAGCTTGCGCCTTACGAATATACTACCTTGAATGCAAAACTTTACGGAGCGAAAAGTAATGTCACCAGCAACCATTGCAGTGCTGGGCGGTGATTTGCGTCAAAGCTATCTGGCCGCATATCTGTGCCGTCTTGGCCATGATGTAACCTGTTATGCCACCCCGGACCTTTCACTTCAGTCCGAATGCCCCTTTCGAACCGGACACCTTCGGGAGGCTCTGGCAGGGGCCCGCCTGGTGCTTTGCCCG
>CAPNGW010000317.1 GCA_948665105.1 uncultured Lachnospiraceae bacterium | reverse complement strand
CACGGCGGGTGGCCAACGCCTTGGAGATTCCCTATTATGTCATGAATTTTAAGAAGGAATTTAAAGTGCAGGTCATGGATTATTTCGTATCGGAATACTTAAAGGGACGAACACCCAATCCCTGTATCGCCTGTAACCGGTATGTAAAATGGGAATCGCTGTTAAAGCGCAGCATGGACATCGGGGCAGATTACATTGCCACGGGCCATTATGCCAGAATTACCCGGCTGCCCAATGGCCGTTATGCCTTAAAAGCCTCGGCCACAGCAGCCAAGGACCAGACCTATGCCCTCTATAATCTCACCCAGTTCCAGCTGGCCCACACCTTAATGCCGGTGGGGGAATATACCAAGGAGGAGATTCGCTCCATAGCAAAAGGCATCGGACTTCGCACCGCAGGAAAGCCGGACAGCCAGGAAATCTGTTTTATCCCGGATAAGGACTATGCGGGATTTATTGACAGGGAAGCGCCGGGGCAGGTGCCTCCGGAGGGGAATTTTGTCAGACCGGACGGAACAGTCATCGGCAGGCACAAGGGCATTACCCACTACACCGTGGGCCAGCGGAAGAAGCTGGGAATTGCCATGGGCCATCCGGTGTTTGTGACCCAAATCCGGCCTGAGACCAACGAGGTGGTCCTTGGAGAAGGGGAGGACGTGTTCGGCTCAGTTCTCACGGCGGACAAGCTGAACTTTATGTCCATAGAGAATCTTAATGGTTACGGCCCGGACAGTCAGGGACTGACCGTGACCGCTAAAATCCGTTATGGCCATAAGGGTGCCCAGTGCACGGTACGCAAAATCGGGGAGGACCTGGTGGAGTGCAGATTTAAAGAGCCCGTCCGGGCCATTACGCCGGGACAGGCTGTGGTATTCTATCAGGATGATATTGTTGTGGGCGGAGGTACAATCCGGTAGGGTGGAAAGAGGGCTTACAGAGGCAAAAACTTGGGCTTACGGTTTTGAAATACCGTGTAGTACAAAAAGCCTGCATCCTTTAAAATCTCTGGCACCTTGTGAAAGTCATACCCCACATGCTCCGGCCTATGGGCGTCGGCGCCTATGGTAATAATTTCGCCGCCCAGGGCCCGGTAACGCTTCAAAACCGCCTCGGTGGGATTGGGGTGGTTAAGGCCGTATTTAAAGCCTCCGGTGTTTATCTCGATGCCCTTGCCCCGGGCAATCAGCTCCCGGAGAATGTCGTCGATGATGTCGGCAAATTTTTCGTAGGAATAAAATTTGTTTTTGTTGGGGCCGTAGCGGACCACGTAATCAATGTGCCCATAGACGTCAAATCCGTCGAAGGCCCGTATATTTTCCAGGGTGGCGGTAAAATATTCCCGATAAGCCTCCTCCTCGGTCTTGCCCTCGTAATAAACGGGATAGTAGGGGTCGACGCCGTGAACTACGTGGGTGGAGCCAATAACAAAATCAAACTCGTAAGCCTGAAGCAGCTTATGGTGCTGTGCTGCAAGGTGGGGCTGAAGCCCCAGCTCGATGCCGGTATAGACGGAAAAGCCTTTCGTATCCGCCTCTTTTATTCCCTGTATATATCCCTCCACATCCAGGGAGAAAATTTGGGGGTCGTTGGGATAATCCAAATCCAGATGGTCCGTAAAGCAGATGCCGGCAAGCCCCTCCTCTCTTGCCGCAGCAATCATGGATTCCGGCGTGGCCTGACTGTCCCCGGAAAAATGTGTATGCATATGTGTGTCCCACAGCATAGATTACGCCTCCTTGAAGGATTGTTCCAAAGCAGGAAACAATTCTTTGTATAAAATCTACATATTACTATAGGCGAAGCCTGCGGTTTTGTCAAATATAGGAGAGTACATGGATAACGATTTGTGGAATGTGATTGAAAAGATACGGGCACACCGAAAAATAAAGAGAGAATTGACGAAAATGGTGAAAAAATTAACAAAGATAAAAAATGACGAAAAAGGCTATTGAATTTTGTGGGGTTATTAGGTAAAATAGAGACAGATTGGGTATGCTTCCAGCAAGTGGTATTCCCAAATGTAATTTAATTCAATTTCACAATTTTAGGAGGAATTAAAAATGGCAGTAAGAGTAGCAATTAATGGTTTTGGCCGTATTGGTCGTCTGGCATTCCGTCAGATGTTCGGCGCAGAAGGCTATGAAGTAGTGGCAATCAACGATTTGACAAGCCCCACAATGCTGGCACACCTGTTGAAGTATGATTCTTCTCAGGGCAAATATGCACTGGCAGATAAGGTGACAGCCGGAGAGGATTCCATCACCGTGGATGGAAAGGAAATCAAGATTTACGCATTCCCGGATGCAAACAACTGCCCCTGGGGTGAGCTTAAGGTAGACGTAGTACTGGAGTGCTCCGGCTTCTACACCTCCAAGGCCAAAGCTCAGGCACATATCAACGCAGGCGCACGCAAGGTTGTTATCTCTGCTCCCGCAGGAAATGACCTTCCCACCATCGTATATAACACCAACCACAATACATTGAAGCCGGAGGACACCATTATCTCCGCAGCTTCCTGTACCACCAACTGCCTGGCACCCATGGCTGACGCTCTGAACAAGTATGCACCCATCCAGTCCGGTATCATGGCTACCATCCATGCATACACCGGTGACCAGATGACTCTGGACGGACCTCAGAGAAAGGGCGACTTAAGAAGAAGCCGCGCAGCAGCAGTGAACATCGTTCCCAACAGCACCGGCGCAGCAAAGGCTATCGGCCTGGTTATTCCTGAGCTGAACGGCAAGTTAATCGGCGCAGCACAGCGTGTTCCGGTTCCCACAGGCTCCACCACCATCTTAACTGCAGTTGTTAAGGGTACCGACGTATCTGTAGACGGAATCAACGCAGCCATGAAGGCGGCAGCAAATGAGTCCTACGGCTACAACACAGATGAAATCGTATCCTCCGATATCGTAGGAATGACCTATGGCTCTCTGTTCGATGCAACTCAGACCATGGTTTGCAAGATTAGCGATGATTTATACGAGGTTCAGGTAGTTTCCTGGTATGACAATGAGAACAGCTACACATCTCAGATGGTTCGTACAATCAAATACTTCTCTGAACTGGCATAATTAAGACTCAGAAGGGGTCCGGTCTACTAAGGACCGGGCCCTTTGTTACATCATAGGAAAGTTCTTCGAACTTCCCTATGATGTAACAAAGCCCTCCGGGCAGGAGGCGCTCTACACTTCGTTTCGGTCGTTGCTAGACAAGCGCCACTGGCGCTTAGCAACTCGCAGAGATGAGATTAGCTGCG
>CAPNGW010000316.1 GCA_948665105.1 uncultured Lachnospiraceae bacterium | reverse complement strand
ACACTTTAGAGAGCCTTAGTGACATTTGAATTTTCTTGTGGTATAGTGGACTTCCACTTTTAAGAAAAGGAGTTGATGATATATGCCACAGATGAATAAAGGCGGTAAATTTATTTTCGGAAAATCGCTGATACGAGATGACTTGACAATCCATCTCCCAACACAGGCTCTTACAGAGTACAACGCCACAGCAGAGAGAAAAGTCTATCTTTTTACTGGAAGCAAGGTCACTGGCGGCTTTTGTGTGACAAGAAAAGGATTGTTAGAACCGTCAAAGTTAGGACACATTCTTACTGATAATCCGGCTTTACTGAATTATCAGACCGCAGAGGGCGAATTTGTCAAATACAAAGGGCGGTCATACTGTTGGGTAAATATTTCAGAGAATGGTGTAATTCAGCTTAATCAGCAGATATTAGATTTTCTTAATCTGAAGATTGGAATGGAACTATTGTCTATCCGAAGCAGTGATATAGCTTTTACAATGGGTGCAACCGGTCCCCTGTTGGAAAGAGCCGACAACTATGAGGGCGAAATTCCTCTGTATTAAAAAAGCAGGTATCATGATACCCGCCCAAAATCCAGTATTCCTCAAATAATTAGAGCCATTTTAGAGCCAAACGGCATAAAGCAATCCCGGAAACGCCCATTTTATCAGCATTTCCGGGATTTTATCCGTTACTCGAACTCAATCGTCCCCGGCGGCTTCGGACTCATATCATAGCAAACCCGATTCACCCCCGGCACCTCCTTAAGTATCCGGTCGGTAATCCGCTCCAGCACCTCCCAGTCTACTCTTTCCACCGTAGCAGTCATAGCATCCACCGTATTGATGGCCCGAACAATCACCATATGCTCAAATACCCGCTCATTGTTCCTCATGCCAACCGACTTAAAGTCCGGCACCACAGTAAAATACTGCCACACCTTCTTATCCAGTCCGGCCCTTGCAAATTCCTCTCTGAGAATCGCATCGGACTCCCGCACCGCCTCCAGCCGGTCTCTGGTAATGGCACCAAGACACCGCACACCAAGTCCCGGCCCCGGGAAGGGCTGACGGTAAACCATCTCATAGGGAAGTCCAAGCTCCACGCCGCAGGAGCGGACCTCATCCTTGAAAAGCTGCTTTAACGGCTCCACCAATTCAAACTTCAAATCCTCCGGCAAGCCCCCACTTCACCATCTTTGCTGTCTTGGTTCCGCTCTCGATGATATCCGGGTAAATGGTTCCCTGTCCCAGGAAATCAATGCCCTGAAGCTTTCTGGCCTCCTCCTCAAACACACGGATAAACTCTCCGCCGATAATCTTGCGCTTCTCCTCCGGGTCAGCCACATTCTCAAGCTTCCCTAAGAAACGCTCCACTGCGTCCACGTAAATCAGGTTGGCCTTAAGCTCCTCCCGGAACACCTGCACCACGCCCTGGGACTCATGTTTCCGCATCAAGCCGTGGTTTACATGTACGCACACCAGCTGCTGCCCGATGGCCTTAATCAGCAATGCCGCCACAACGGAGGAATCCACGCCGCCGGACAACGCCAGAAGCACCTTCCTGTCGCCCACCTGCCGGCGAATCAGTTCCACCTGATCTGCAATAAAATTCTTCATGTTCCAGTTTGCTTCCGCACTGCACTTTTCAAAAACAAATTGCTTCAAGATCTCCTTGTCTGGTAAATCATGCAGCCTCATTTCGCATTGGGAAGCCGGATAATCCACAGAAAGCATCGGATATCCCAGCTCATACAATGCCGGGCTGATCTCAACCTCTTTGCCCTCCACCACACGATTCTCTCCGCCGTTTAAGATAATGCCCTTCACGTTGTCAAGGGCCTTAAGCTCCTCCACGGTAATGTCGTGGGGATGAATCTCACTGTACACACCAAGCTCCCGGATTTCCCGGGCCAGTACCGTATTCTTTGTACTTCCCAAATCCAAAATTACAATCAAATCCTGTTTCATGATGGTTCTCCTTCGTTTTTTCACATAGCTGTCTCACTGTACTTTCCCATAGCCCCGAATGCCATCCTCCACAATATTCCAGAATTTCTCCGTGTCGATATCCACCGCCACAAAGCTGTTGGGCTCCTGGCCGGAATAGTGGAAGAAGTCGCAGTTTGTCCGTCCATAGCTCTGTACACTTCGAATATCTATCTCCGTGTACATTTCCTTCAAGGTCAATACGGAGGTATCTATGAGGTATGCAATGGTCACCGGGTCATGGAGGGGCCCACCTTCCCACCCGAACACTTCCTTCTGGGTCTTATTGAAAAATGTCATCAAATCCACAAACAGCCTGCCCGCCGCATTTTCAATTTTCCCCATGCGGGCAACAATCTCCGGATAGCAGAGGGCATTTCTTGTAACGTCCAGACCCACCATAACAATCTTTCTCCCGCTGGTGAATACCACGTGGGCCGCATCGGCATCCGTAATAATGTTAAATTCTGCCGCAGGTGTCACATTTCCAAGCTGGTAGCTGCCACCCATTAACACAACCTCTTTGATTTTGGGTATAATGTCCGGGCAAAGGCGCATGGCCATGGCCAAATTTGTCATCGGCCCCGTGGTCACCACGGTAATATCTCCCTCAGATGCCAGCAGCGTGTCAATGATAAATTGCACCCCATGCTTTTCCTCCATTTTCTTCGTAAGAGGGGCAAAAACCGGACCGTCCAATCCCGATTCCCCGTGGATATCCCCGGCCGTCACCTGCTTATCCCGAATCATGGGCTGCCCGCACCCCCTGTACACAGGCACATCCAGTCCCAGGTACTGACATACGTTTAAGGCATTCCTCACTGTTTTGTCCAGAGTCTGGTTCCCTGCCACCACAGAAATTCCCAAAAGGTCGATATATGGGCTTTTACCCGCCAGCAGAATCGCGATGGCATCATCATGGCCTGGGTCGCAGTCCAAAATAATTTTCTTTTTACTGTTCATCTTGATCGCCTCCCAAATATCACCGCCGAGATAAATGCCACCAGCGGAACCGTACAGATAATGCCAATGCTTCCCGCAACACTTCGAATCACCTCAATGGCCACAAAATCTGTGTTCATCAGCTGCTGAAAGCTGACGCCGTTGGAGTAAATCATAAGCATCATGTTCAAGGAATTCCCTGCAAAGGCCAAAATCAAGGTGTTTGACATGGTTCCCATGGCATCCCTGCCGATGTTCATTCCTGAGCGGAATAGCTCCTTCTTTCCCATCCTGGGATCTACACTGTGAATTTCCGCCAGCGCAGATGCGATACTCATAGACACGTCCATCAC
>CAPNGW010000315.1 GCA_948665105.1 uncultured Lachnospiraceae bacterium | reverse complement strand
GCCATGAGAGAGTCGATAATCGCCGCGTCACAGGTGCCGGAAGCAACCTCCATAAGAGCGGTGGCCTGATCCAAAACCGGTGTGCAGTTAAGCTCCAGAGCCGCAGCCTCCGTTTCGCCTGCGCTGCCGTCTTCCACAGCAAAATTTAAACCGGCAAGGCTTGCTTCATCCTGATATTGATCCGCCACATCAGCGGGAACAATTACCACCTGGGCATTGTTGCAGTAGGCGTTGGTGCATTCCATGGAACTTAACACTTCATCGGTAAGAGTCATACCGTTCCAAACACAGTCGATGGTCTTCGCTTCCAGCTCCATGATTTTGCTGCCCCACTCGATTTCAATAAACTCCACTTTAACGCCGAGGCTTTCCGCAAAGGCCTTGGCCATGTCGGCATCAAATCCAATCCATTCGCCGTTTTCATCCTGATAGTCCATGGGGGCAAAATTAGTGATGCCAACCACCAGTGAGCCTTTTTCCTTTACATAGGCCATATCGCTTTCGCCGGCGCTTTTTTGAGCACCGTCCTTGGCCACATCCGATTGGGCGCTGTTATCAGTGTCTGAGGTTTGATTTGCATTGGTGCTTCCCGCCTCATCTGTGCCGGATTCAGACGGTTCACTTAAGGAGGGGGAGCTGCCGCATGCGGCCAGAGAGAAGGCCATGGTTAAGCTTAATATCATTGCAATCATTTTTTTCTTCATAATAATAAGTCTCCCTTAATCATAAATTTGCTGTTTTGAAAACGCATTACCATATTACCAATTTACCATGATAAAGTCAAGAAGAAATAAGAAAAGATTGTACCAGAATCCCTTTTTTGCTATACTGGTAAAAAGCATGAAAGAATCAATGCCAGAGTATCAGGAAAATGGCACCGATTGGACAGGGGAGTGATTTTGTGAGTGAGCGGGAAGAAAAAATTTTTAAACAAGTGAGAGAGCTGGCAAAGAAATATAAGGTGGCAAAGATTGTGCTGTTTGGCTCCCGGGCGCGCAGGGACCACCGGGAAAAAAGTGATATTGACATTGCCGTTTACGGATGTCAGGATTTTGACGGGTTTTCCTTTGCGGTACAGGAGAACGTATGGACGTTATTGGAGTTTGACATTGTGAATATGGAATGTGATGTTTCCGAAGAATTATTGCGGGAGATTGAGAAGGATGGGGTGATTATTTATGAAGAAATATGAAAATTTTGTCAGGCATATGAAAGTATTGGAACGGGCGCCAAAGGAGGATATGACCAATGAATTTATTATCAGTGGAATTATCGATAAATTTTTTATTCAGTTTGAGTTGGGCTGGAAGCTTTTAAAGGAAACGTTGAAATACGAAGGCAAAGCCGTGGCGTTAAGTGGTTCACCAAGAGAAATTATCAAAGGGGCATATAGCTGCTATGATTTTGTGGATGAAAAAGTCTGGCTGTCCATGTTGAAGCATAGAAATGATTTGGCTCACATCTATGACGAAGGGCAGGCAAAACAAATGGTGAAAGTGATTGTAGAAACGTATATTCCGGAGTTTCAGCGGATGATACAGGAATTGGAGAATATGTATAAGGAGAAATTAGACACGATGTAGCATTTTCTCTGCGTTCTATTGCCGATGTATGGGGCTTCTTTGTTTAATAACATTAAATCATATAACCATTCCACACTATAAGAGCTGGTTATAAGAATCATAAAAAAGAAAAATATCATTTCCAGTTGAAATCTCCCGGTAAATATACTATAGTAATACTAATGGGCTTTACTACAATGAAGTATGCATATACAACTGTATTTCTATGACGGACAACAGAAGCACCCTTCGGGCATCCCTGTATATCCAAAGAGCTGGACTATAAAAGGAAAGGAGTACAATTACTTATGAATTACAAAATCGGTGTCATCTCCGGAGACGGCATTGGACCGGAGATTGTCAGTGAAGCAAAAAAAGTGCTGAATCGGGTAGCTGACCTTTACGGTCACACCTTTCAATATGAAGAAATTCTCATGGGAGGAGCCTCCATTGACGCCTGCGGCGTACCCTTGACCGATGAGGCCATCGAGGCTGCCAAAGCCTCCGATGCAGTGCTGATGGGCTCCATCGGGGGAGATACCACAACCTCTCCTTGGTATAAGCTTCCTCCAAACCTAAGACCGGAGGCCGGTTTATTAAAAATCCGGAAAGCCTTGAACCTTTTCGCCAATCTCCGCCCGGCTTATCTCTATGAAGAACTAAAGGGCGCCTGTCCCATTAAGGATGAGCTCATTGGGGAGGGCTTCGACATGGTAATCATGCGGGAGCTCACCGGAGGTCTCTACTTCGGAGCCAGAGAGACGAAAGAGGTGGAGGGCATTATGACTGTCAGGGACACCCTTACATACAATGAAAATGAAATCCGCCGAATTGCCGTCAAGGGCTTCGACATTGCCACAAAGCGCAGAAAGAAGGTAACCAGCGTGGACAAAGCCAACGTTTTAGATTCCTCCCGCCTGTGGCGGAAGGTGGTGGAGGAGGTGGCAAAGGACTACCCCGACGTCACATACGAGCACATGCTGGTGGACAACTGCGCCATGCAGCTGGTGAAAAATCCGGGCCAGTTCGACGTGATTCTCACCGAGAACATGTTCGGAGACATCCTGTCAGACGAGGCAAGCATGATAACCGGTTCCATCGGAATGCTGTCCTCCGCCAGCCTTAATGACACCAGGTTCGGCCTTTATGAGCCCAGCCACGGCTCTGCACCGGATATCGCCGGTAAGGACATGGCTAACCCCATCGCCACCATCCTAAGCGCCGCCATGATGCTTCGCTTCTCCTTCGATTTGGACAAAGAAGCCGATGCCATGGAAGATGCCGTGAAGCAGGTTTTAAAAGACGGTTACCGCACGGCGGACATTTATTCTGACGGCACTGCCAAGGTTGGATGCAGCCGGATGGGAGATTTGATTCGTGAAAGAATATTATAAGGAGATATAACATATGAGAAGCCACAACGTAACAAAAGGCATTCAACAAGCCCCACACAGAAGCCTCTTTAACGCCCTGGGCTATACAAGAGAAGAGCTGGACCGTCCTTTAATCGGCATTGTCAGCTCCCACAATGAAATTGTTCCGGGCCATATGAACCTTGATAAAATCACAGAAGCTGTTAAAATGGGTGTCGCTATGGCCGGCGGAACCCCCATTGTGTTTCCGGCCATCGCCGTCTGTGACGGCATCGCCATGGGCCATACCGGCATGAAATATTCCCTTGTGACCCGCGATTTGATTGCAGATTCTACG
>CAPNGW010000314.1 GCA_948665105.1 uncultured Lachnospiraceae bacterium | reverse complement strand
GCGGCCTCCCGCAGTCAGAGCTCGGCGGCTCCTGTGGACTCCCAGCTTATGCAGTGGCCGGTGCAGATTAAGCTGGTGCCCGTTAAAGCCTCTTATTTTGACGGCGCCAACCTTTTAATTGCCGCAGATTGTACCGCCTACGCTTACGGGGATTTCCACAACCGTTTTATCAAGAACCATATCACCGTGGTGGGATGTCCCAAGCTGGACGATGTGGACTACACGGAGAAGCTTACGGAAATCATCCGAAACAATGATATTAAGAGCGTTACCATTGTACGCATGGAGGTGCCTTGCTGCGGAGGGCTTCAGATGGCGGCGCAGAATGCCTTAAAGGCCAGCGGGAAATTCATTCCCTGGCAGGTGGTGACCATCTCCACAGACGGCAATATTTTATAACAATACATCAGGGATGCTTAGGGCGGAAATACACCCTTTGCGTCCCTGGTTTTTTCTTATGGAACAGTAACCTGCAGCGGGCAGGACACAGGAATTTCAAACTTTCGGCTCTTTACGGCTGAGGGCAGTTGTGGTATTCTGTAAACGACAGAGGAAAGAAGGAAACAGAGTATGAAAGAACAATTATTATCACAGCTTTCTTTTTATCCGTATCTCACGGAGCAACAGAAGGAGGAGCTGCTGGTCACCAGCCGTGTGGAGAGGTTTTCGTCCGGAGACCTGATTTATACGCCGGCCAGAGAATGTCTGGGAATGGTCTACGTGATAAAGGGCATCATTCGGACATACTTAACATCCGAGAACGGCAAGAAGGCCACCATTTTCCGGCTCAGGGAGAGGGATGTGTGCGTCCTGTCCATGTCCTGCCTTATGACTGCCATCACCTTTGACGTGGAGGTGGAGGCGGATAAGGACTGTGAGCTGTTTGTGATTCCGGCGACGTCCTTTTCCAGAGTGGCCGGTGAAAATATGTATGTGGAGAATTTTTCCTATAAAATTGTTACGGAGCGGTTTTCAGCCATTGTGGAGGCCTTGGAGCAGATGATGTTCATGAGCCTGGAGCAGCGGGTGATTACCTTTCTTCTGGATGAGTCTGCGGCTGTGGGCGGAGAGATTCTTCACATTACCCAGGAGCAGCTTGCGGAAAATATCGGCAGCGCCAGAGAAGCGGTGACCCGGGTGTTAAAGCAGTTAAAGGACCGCCGGCTTATCCACGTGGGCAGGGGTAAGATTGAGATTTTAAAGAGAAAAGAGCTGTACCAGCTTGTGTAGAGAGGATGTAGACATGGAAGACTTTTATGAGAATCAAAATGGGCAGGAACCGAACAAAGGCTCCGGATTTACAAGAGGTATTATAGTGGGGGCAGCTGGCACGCTGGTGACGATGGTTTTGCTCATCATAGCGGTGGTGGCAGTGTTCTCTGCTTTTCGCAGCCGCAGTGAAGGACCCGGCAAGGGGGAGAGGGCGGAGGTCTGGGAGGGCCAAGAGCCAGGCAGTGAAAATATATTAAGTGCAGATTTAATTTCACAGATTTCCATGATAGACAGCTATCTGAACCTGTATTACCTTTACGATGCGGACATGGAGAAGGTGCGGACGGGAATGCTGGAGGGGATGATGCAGTCCATCGGTGACCCTTATGCAGACTATTACGATGAGAGCCAGCTGTCCAGCTTCCAGGATTCCACGGAAGGAAAATACGTGGGGATTGGAGCCGCAGTGACCCAGGAATTGAGCACCGGTATCGTCCGAATTTCCAAGCCATACCAGGGAACACCCTCTGCGGAGGCAGGATTGCTGCCCCAGGATATGATTGTCTCCGTGGGAGACACCCCGGTGACCGGCATGGACTTGGACCAGGTGGTATCCCTGATTAAGGGTGAGGAGGGAACCATTGTCACTCTCCATATTTACCGGGAGAGCCAGGATGCCTATCTGGACCTGGAGGTGGAGCGCAGGAAGGTGGAGATTCCCACAGTGACCAGCGAGATGCTTGAGGACCATATCGGCTATATTGAGGTCAGCGGCTTTGATGGCGTCACCACAGAGCAGTTTATCAGCGCATACGAGGAATTGAAGAGCCAGGGCATGGAGCGGGTTATCGTGGATTTGCGAAACAACGGCGGCGGCCTGGTGGACACCGTGGAAAAGATGCTTGATTATCTTTTGCCGGAGGGGGAAATCTTCTATGTAAAATACAAGGACGGAACCAAGGGTGAGGAGTACAGCTCTGATGCGGAGGCAGCGCTGGATATTCCGGCGGTGGTGCTGGTCAATGAATATACGGCCAGCGCGTCGGAGATATTTGCGGGGAATATCCAGGCCTTCGGACTGGGTGAAGTGGTGGGAACCACCACCTTCGGAAAGGGCGTGATGCAGCAGCTGTACTACACCAACGAGGAGCGCACCGCAGCCGTGAAGCTTACTGTGGCGGATTACTACATCAACGGAGATAAAAATATCAACGACGTGGGGATTACACCGGATGTGGAGGTGGAGCTTAACGAGGAGGCCGCCCAGCTTCCGGAAATTCCTCTGGAGCAGGATAACCAGCTTCAAAAGGCCATCGAGGTGGTCAAGGGACAATAGAGTAGTTGTTTTAAGACAATCAGGCGTATAAATGGAACAAGATGGGGCATATACTTTTCAGAAGATGTTTAAAGGTATATGCCCCATGAAAAATGTAAAGCCTGCAATTATCCTGGAGATTATCTGTATCTGCATTGTGTGTGGGACTCTGTTTCAACAACATGCATATCAGGCTAGTTTGGCAGAAGAATCAAATCATGATTTTATAAAGTGGGTGGATTTTAACGTGTCATATGAGGCGTTAAGTGCGGCTTACCAGTGGGATGTGGATACCTATGGGACGGATCAGCACATCAACTGGGTAGAGCTTCTGGCCTGGCAAGGGGCGAAGAATGGCGGAAGCTTTTCTGCCGAATCTGTGAAGGAGCTGGTCAAGGCGGCACAGAAGCTGGAGGCCGGAGAGGTTACCATGGCGGAGCTGACAGGAGAGCTTACCCACTATGAATATTACCGCCAGGCCTATGGAGCAGTGTTAAACGGCTACCTGGGGGAATATGAGATGGAGACCTCCCCGGGCAGCGGCGTCTATGAGACTCACTATGGCCTGAAGGCATACCTGCCCCTGGCAAAGGGCTTTCCCTACAGCGATTACGATGATTTCGGGGTTTCCAGGAATTACGGCTACAAACGGCGGCATCTGGGACACGACATGATGGGACAGATTGGTACGCCGGTGATTGCTGTGGAGTCCGGTTATGTGGAGGCCATCGGATGGAACCAGTACGGAGGCTGG
>CAPNGW010000313.1:3006-3283 GCA_948665105.1 uncultured Lachnospiraceae bacterium | reverse complement strand
GCGATGTGTCAGAGGTGGTGGACAATGTGATGCCCTCCATTGTGGCCATTACCAACCTGTCTGTGCGTCAGGTGCAAAGCTGGTTTGGCCAGACCTATCAGAAGGAGCTGCCCAGCGCGGGAAGCGGCATTATCATTGCCCAGACTGAAAAAGAGCTGTATATCGTAACCAATAACCATGTGGTCAGTGGAGCCGACACCCTGACGGTGAACTTTGTGGACGGTGAGACCGTGGCGGCAGAAGTGAAGGGAACCGATCCCAGCACGGACCTGGCCGT
>CAPNGW010000313.1:2768-2996 GCA_948665105.1 uncultured Lachnospiraceae bacterium | reverse complement strand
CTAAATGAGATTCCGGCGGAGACACTGAGCAAGATAAAGGTTGCCACCTTGGGGAATTCCGACGATTTGAAGGTGGGTGAGCCCGCCATTGCCATTGGCAACGCTCTGGGATACGGACAATCTGTAACCACCGGGGTCATCAGCGCCCTGGGTCGGGAAGTGACGGTGACAGACCAGAATAACAACTCCATCACCAACCACCTGATTCAGCGTTAATACCCAGGTAAG
>CAPNGW010000313.1:0-2739 GCA_948665105.1 uncultured Lachnospiraceae bacterium | reverse complement strand
TGCGGCCATCAACCCCGGTAACAGCGGCGGCGCTCTCTTAAATATCAAGGGAGAAGTCATCGGAATCAATTCCGTGAAATATACCGATACCGACGTGGAGGGCATGGGGTACTCCATTCCCATTTCCACTGCGGACCCAATCATCAACGATTTAATCAGCCGGGAGGCTGTGGACGAATCAAATGCCGCTTACCTGGGTATTAACGGTGTGAACGTCAATGACGAGGTGGGAGCCCAGTTCAACATGCCCAACGGCATTTACTTAACCCAGGTAGTTGAGGGAAGCCCGGCAGCTCAGGCCGGAATCCGGCCCGGCGATATCCTTTCCGCCTTTGACGGACGCAGCGTGAGCTCCATGTCTGCCCTGTCAGAGCGTATGAAATACTACGCCGCGGGAACCACGGTGGATGTGACCCTGATGGTTGCTGAGAACGGAGCGTGGGTAGAGAAAACCGTCTCGGTTACGCTGGGACAGAAGAATTAAACAGAGTATTTGCAATTCCTCTGAAATGTGCTATGATAAATGCAAAACTTGATGGAACGGAGGAATTTCCATGAGAAAGAAACGCATCGTAATCGCTCTGGGACACGAAGCACTGGGAACCACCCTGCCGGAACAGAAAAAGGCGACTATGAGAACTGCAAAGGCCATAGCAGATTTTATACAAAAGGATTATCAGGTGGTAATCACCCACAGCAACGGGCCCCAGGTGGGGATGATTCACACAGCAATGGCGGAATTTCAGAAATTGTACCCGGAATATACGGCCACGCCCATGTCCGTGTGCTCTGCCATGAGCCAGGGCTATATCGGCTACGATTTGCAGAATGCCATCCGCACGGAGCTTTTAAACCGGGGCGTGTACAAGCCGGTATCTACCATTTTGACCCAGGTGACTGTGGACCCTTACGACGAAGCCTTCTATAACCCTTCCAAGGTGATAGGCCGCGTCATGGACAAGGAGGAAGCAGAAGCCCAGGAGAAGAAGGGCAATCATGTGGTGGAGACAGGAGAGGGCTACCGGAGAATTGTGGCATCTCCCAGACCCATGGAAATCATTGAGATAGATGCCATCCGCGCATTGCTGGAGGCGGACCAGATTGTGGTTGCCTGCGGGGGAGGCGGAATCCCGGTCCTGGTACAGGACCATAGGCTTAAGGGGGCAAGTGCCGTCATTGAGAAGGACACCGCAGCCGGAAAGCTGGCGGAGCTTCTGGACGCGGACATGCTGGTAATTCTCACCGGTGTGGAGAAGGTGTGTCTTGATTACGGAAAGGATTCGGAGACGCCCTTGGATACATTGACTGTGGCGGAGGCCAAAAGATACATGGCGGAGGGCCAGTTTGAGGAAGGAACCATGCTTCCCAAGCTTCAGGCAGCTGTGGAATTTATCGGCAATTCCGCCGTTCGGAGCGCATTGATTACCAGACTGGACACCACCAGGGAAGGGCTGGCCGGACAGACCGGAACTGTGATACGCAAGTGACAGGAAGCGATTTCTGTATGTAATAAAAGAAGGAGGGTGGCAAAACACCCCCTTTCTTTTTTTTCTTTTTTTTGGTAAAATAACGAGGAAAACACAATTCATGCTTGCATGAAATTGTGTTTGAGGAGTAATACCAGCGAGACGGCAGTCGAGATGGTAAAATAACGAGGAAAACACAATTCATGCTTGCATGAAGCTGTGTTTGAGGAGTAATACCAGCGAGACGGCAGTCGAGATGGTAAAATAACCAGGAAAAGAAATCATAACGTATGGGATTAAGCATGAAATAAGAAAGGCAGTAAAGACAATGAGAATGGAAAGAAAAACAAAGATTATATGCACACTGGGACCGGCCACCGAAAGAGAGGGAGTACTGCGGCAATTAATGATAGAGGGTATGGACGTGGCCCGGTTTAATTTTTCCCATGGGGACCATGAGGAGCAGGGAGGGCGTCTGGCAAAAGTCCGGGAGCTTAGGGAGGAATTGAAGCTTCCCATTGCTACCCTTCTTGACACAAAGGGACCGGAAATCCGCCTGGGAGAATTAAAGGACGGCAAGGCCATGCTGACGGAGGGCCAGACCTTCGCCCTCACCGCGGAAGACATCCTGGGGGACGAGAAGCGGGTGTCCATCACATACAAGGAGCTGGTGAAGGACGTAACCCCCGGATGCACCATTCTCATTGATGATGGTCTTGTTGCCATGCAGGTGTCGGAGGTAACTGATACGGACATTGTCTGCACGGTGAAAAACAGCGGGGTGATTTCCAACAAAAAGGGTGTTAATGTGCCGGGTGTGGAGCTGTCCATGCCTTATATCAGCAAGAAGGACTATGACGATATCGTGTTCGGCATTGAGAACGACTTCGATTTTATAGCGGCCTCCTTCGTCCGCTGTGCCGATGATGTGCTGCAGATTCGCCGGATTTTCGAGGAGAAGGGCAGCCACGATATCAACATTATTTCCAAAATTGAAAATATGCAGGGTGTGGAGAATATCGATGAGATTATCCGGGTGTCCGACGGCATCATGGTGGCCCGGGGTGACATGGGTGTGGAGATTCCCTTAGAGGAGGTTCCCGTCATTCAGAAAATGATTATCCGCAAGGTGTACAATGCCGGAAAGCAGGTGATTACCGCCACTCAGATGCTGGATTCCATGATAAAGAACCCCAGACCCACCCGGGCGGAGGCCACCGATGTGGCCAACGCCATATACGACGGCACCAGCGCCATTATGCTGTCCGGTGAG
>CAPNGW010000312.1 GCA_948665105.1 uncultured Lachnospiraceae bacterium | reverse complement strand
CCGGATTAAGCTCTCCGGCAGGCGCCCCTGATTCGGAGAAAATCTACACGGACCCGGACCAGGCCAAGCGCTTTGTGGAGGAGACGGGAATCGACGCACTGGCCTGCTCCTTTGGAACCACCCATGGTGTCTACATCAGTAAGCCACAGCTTGATTTTTCCGTGGTGAAAAAGGTGCGGGAGAAAACCCATGTGCCTGTGGTGATGCACGGCGGATCTGGCGTCAGCGACGAGGATTTTAGGAATGCCATCAAGGCAGGGGTACGCAAGGTCAACTATTATACCTACATGGCCATGGCCGGAGGGGAATCCATTGCCGGACAGTTCCGCATGGGCTGTATCCCGGTGGAGAAGGACGGCAAGCAGTACAACTATTGTTATTCCCTGGTGGAGGCCAAGGACAGCGGGCCTATCATGTACCACGACATCGTACAGTGGGGCACCCAGGCCATGAAGGAAAACTGTAAAAGGGCCATGAAAGTATTTGCCATGAGGTAGAAAAAAGAAGGAAGAGGAGAATGACAGAATGAATCCTTATATCGGACATGACTCCCAGCTGGGCGGGGTGGAGGAATGCCGCCTGGTGGGAGGCAAGGGCGACGGAATGCGGATTTTTCAAGTAAACAACGGAAAAGGACTGGAGCTTATGGTTTCCCCTGACCGGGCAGGAGATATTACAAGGCTTAAGTTTCGGGGAATCAACATGAGCTATATGTCTCCCTGCGGCTATGTGGCTCCGACCTATTATGAGGGAATGGGCTCCGGGTGGCTTAAATCCTTTACCGCCGGATATCTCACCACCTGCGGCCTGTCTGCGGTGGGGGCTCCCTGCGTGGATGAGGGGGAGGAGCTGCCCTTACACGGCACCATTGCCAATCTGCCGGCAGAGCATGCATACTGGGAGGAAACCAGGGAAGCTTACATCATTCACGCGGTGGTGAAGGACGAGGTTTTATTTGGAAGAAAGCTTAGGCTAAAGCGGAGGCTTCAGGTGTCAAGGGAGGAAAACTCCTTTGAAATCTGCGATACCATAGAGAATACGGGAGACAGGACGGAGCCCTTTGAGATTCTCTATCACATGAATATGGGCTATCCCTTGCTTGATGAGGACAGCATCGTGACAATCCCCTCCGCCTCAGTACAGCCCCGGGATGACCATGCAGCAAAGGATATCGCCAACTGGATGCATATGCAAAAGCCCACCGCCGGATACCGGGAGCGCTGTTACTACCACAAGTTTGCCCACGAGAAGGGGATGGCCTCCATTTTTCAGCCCAAGCTGAAGCTTGGCCTGGAAATCACCTTTGACTCCAGGGAGCTGGACGGCTTTGTGGAGTGGAAGATGATGGGCATCAGGGATTATGTGCTGGGCTTAGAGTGCGGCAACTGCTATCCCGACGGCCGGGACGTGATGCGTAAGAGTGGGATGCTGAAGTTTATAGAGCCCGGGGAGAAGAAGACTTATACGGTGAGAGTGAGGATGAAGACGGAGGAGTAATTTTTCCGAAGGATTGCCTATAGCTGATTACGGTAGGTGTAAATACCTGTCCCCATCATACCATATTGACGAGAGGAATGAAAAAGAGATATAATACTTCCTGTGAAGGGGGCGATATGGATGCAGGGCGATAAGATTTATACACGAAACGAGGCAGCGATAGTAAAATGTACCTTAATGCATAAACGGACGGCCGTCGTGGATATTGAGGTTGATAATGCCACCGGCTTTATTCGGAAAATCAATGGGGTGTATGCGCCAAAGCATTTGCCTGTAGGCGTTCTGATGCGCCGGGGCCTTGTGAATTGTGGGGCGCTCAATGAATGGTGGACACAGCGTTCTATCCCTGCAAGCCGTTCCGGTATCCGTGAAGCCCTGGAAAAGATGGATATATCCAGCACATTAATGCTTCTTATCCGCTGTTACGGCCTGAGCCTTTCCGACCAATACTGGATCTGCCCCGAAGGTTCAGGACTGAGCTGGGATAAGATAAATTTTTTTGACAATGTCTTTTCCGATGACATCGGGGATGTGTTGTTCGGAACGAATAAAAACAAGAATGCATTGGATTTTAGCTCCCCAGACAACACTTCGGACGGTAACCTGAAAAAAAGATGGAAGATCATCGACGGCAGACGCTGTCTTGTAAAAGGCGGCTCCAATCCCTTCCATCAGCAGCCTTTTAACGAGGTGATTGCAGCCGAAATTATGGAACGCCTGGGTATTTCTCATGTGCCGTACACGGTTATATGGAATGAGGGTGTGCCTTATAGTGTGTGTGAAGATTTTGTGGAAGGAGATACTGAGCTTGTACCGGCATGGCGTATCATACAGACGCAGAAGAAAAGCAACAGTACTTCGGCATATCAGCATTTTGTCGGCTGCTGCCAGGCTCTGGGTGTAAAGGCTGTTGTGCCTTTCCTTGACCGTATGATTGTGGTTGATTATATCATTGCCAACGAAGACCGGCATCTGAATAATTTTGGGCTGCTTCGCAATGCCCAAACCCTGGAGTGGTGTGGATTTGCACCGATATATGACAGCGGCTCCTCCCTGGGCTACGATAGGGTTGCCGGGCAAATCCTTGGGGAGCGGGATGTGGAATGCAAGCCCTTCAAAAAGCATCATGCCCAGCAGCTTAGGCTGGTATCTGACTTTAGCTGGATTGATTTCGACAGCCTTACTGATGTGGGAGAGCTGATTACAAATACACTGTCTTCGGAGGAGGCAAAGGAATATATTGATGAGAACCGGATACATGCTATAGTGGAAGCAGTTAACCGCCGCATACAGAATCTGCGGCAGATATCCATGGAGCAGCTCCCGGGACAGAGTGATTTCACCCAGGACGATGTGGAGGAAAATAGAGCAAAGGATTATTCCTTGTAGATGACTCTGTAACTCAATAAAAACTAAAAAATCTTATAAGAGAAACCGATACCCTGACAGAAGGCACGGGAAAATCTGTGCATTTTGTCAGGGTATCGGTTTATTCATGACAATGAAATCTGGCAGAGGGTATTTTTCACTATTTCGCAAAATCCACATGCTGAATGGTTCCCGACATACCGTTTTCATAAAGAAAGATTCCCGTCTTTCTGACCCGGGCATTGGTGGTATTGTCCATCAGGGAATTTAAGGAAAATTCCGTGGAGGCGTTTCCCAGATAGATGGCTCCGATACCGGCCTGGCCAAGGCCGCAGAGCACATCCTTCCCGTATGCGTCCTTGCTCCAGATTAAAAGCCGGTCAAAGACCTCATCTGCCTCGTCAATCCAACCGTTTCC
>CAPNGW010000311.1 GCA_948665105.1 uncultured Lachnospiraceae bacterium | reverse complement strand
ACTGGTAGGAAATTTCCGCCGCAAGGTCCTCCGCCACAATAATCCAGACATTGCCCTCCTGAAGAATCTGCTCCGCCGTCTGCACTTCCTCTCCGGCCACCTTTCCGTTGATAATCACGTGGTCCGCCCAGGAGGGAACAAACCCGTAATACCAGCCTTCGTTGGCCTGGTCTCTCTCCAGCTCTCCTCCGGGCCAGGCTTCAAAGGCGTTGTTTCCTTCCTGGTCCCAGGCCCAGATACAAGGGCTTTCCCAGGCTTCGGGAACTTTGGCATAAACAACCTTATGCTCCTCCCCCTTGGCCTCTGTAGCCTGCACCTTAAGCGGTGCCAATGTCACAGCCACCATGAACAGTGAAGCCAAAAAAACAGATACTTTCCGCAGCATGTTTCTCATAAAATTTATCCTCCTTTTCTCCGGGATTTCTTCATGCTCCCTTTATACCGGAATTATAGCACCCGCTTTTTTGTCTGGTCAATTTATATTTAGGTAATCGGTTTCCCGCTTTTTTATATAATAGTCCACAAATTATTTAATAATTTTTAGGCATAATGTATGATATTTTGCTATTTTTTCTCTGCAAACTATTTTTTTGTGAATTTTTCACGAAAGTGTTTCTCTGATTTTCCTTGCCATTCTCGCGCCGAGCGCGGTCGCTTGCGACACCATTCCTCTTCGCGCGAGTGCGCATCCTCCTGGAAGGTTTTTTGTATCATAGGGAAGTTCAAAGAACTTTCCTATGATACAAAAAATCAGACCCTCTCGGGCCTGATTTTATTCCTCTGCTTTTTCTCCTGCGCTTTTGCGCTTTTCCTTATATTTCCTGCGCCGTTCCTTTATCTTGTCCCAGTCATTCTCTGTCACAAAGATATCGGTGCTCTCCTTGTTGGTGGGCAGGTTTAAGTACTTCTTCATGGCAAACAGCGCTGCAATGCTGGCAATACTCAGGAAATTCTCCAGCACTGTGGTATGCTCCACCACCATATGCCGGGCCACCATGAAGGTGAGAACCTCCAGCACCGTGTCGGAGCTGGGGCGGCTTAACATCTTAAGAAACTCTATTCCAATGAGAATATTGAACACATACCCTATAAAGGTCAAAAAGGCCGTGCTCTCAAACCGACCATCAATGAATTCCAGAAACGGGCCCCAAAGGGAAATACAGGCCACTACAATGGCAGCTACCACAATAAGAGCCATGGCCAATTCCAGAATGTCACAGGACTCATAAATAAAATGCCGTATTTTCCTCCACATAACCTTCTCCTCGACGTAATTTAAACCGAGCGTTCTGCTTTGAATCATGACCATGGACGTTACTCTTACAGTTAACTCAGCTCAGGCACCCTCACGGCACATGAAAGCTTCTGCTTAGTGCTGCTGTATTCCTACCCTGACACGGTTCACAGATTTCCATTGCGTAAGACCCAAGCTTCAACGCCACTTATAAAAGGCAGCTCCACAGCCGCTGACCCGGGGCAGAACATCACTCCAACTATAGCGGATTGTTGGTACAGGGCACCGCTACCGCCCCAGCTGCTCGGATTTTAAGTATACCTTGTTTCCAGATAAAAGTCAACGTTTTTTCTTCTCCCGAAGCTCCCGGAAAAATTCCGACAGCATCACGGAGCATTCCTCCTTAAGCACACCGGTTACAAGCTCCACCTGATGATTGAACTCAGACATTTGCAGCAGATTCAGGACAGAACCGGCACAGCCTGCTTTGGGATTCATACTGCCCACCACCACCCGGCTTATCCGGGCCTGCACAATGGCTCCGGCACACATCTGACAGGGCTCCAGGGTAATGTACATGGTGCATCCCTCCAACCGCCAGTCTCCCAGCTTCCGGCTGGCTTTTTTGATTGCCAGAAGCTCTGCGTGGGCCAGGGTATTTTTGTCCGTGTTACGCCGGTTATAGCCTCTGGCAATTATTTTTCCTTCATATTCTATGACGCAACCGATGGGAACCTCCTCTAAGGCATACGCCTTTTTCGCCTGGCGAAGCGCCTCTTTCATAAATCCTTCTTCCTGGTTCATTGCTTTCTTCCTCTCTTTGTTGTATCATAGCATAAAAGAGGAAAAAGGTCGAGAATGGAATGATGAATATACAGGGCTTTCAGAAAACAACGCTTTTGGATTATCCGAAGCATATGGCAGCCACAGTCTTTTTCGGGGGCTGTAATTTCCGCTGCCCCTTCTGCCACAACGGAGATTTGGTGCTTCTTCCTCACAGGCCCCCGGCCCTTACCTGGGAGGATGTTCTTGGCTATCTTAAAAAGCGCAAAAATATATTGGACGGGGTATGCATCACAGGAGGGGAGCCCACCTTACAGCCGGAGCTTGGGCCCTTTCTTAAGCATATTAAGGAGCTTGGGCTTTCCGTGAAGCTGGATACCAACGGTTATAGCCCCAGCGTGCTTATGGAGCTATGCCAGGCGGGACTGGTGGACTATGTGGCCATGGACATAAAGGGGGCTCCAAAAAAGTATGCGGAAATCTGTGGGCTTTCCCGGATAGATTTTTCCAGAATTGAAGCTTCCGTGGACTTCCTGCTGTCCGGCACAGTGGCGTATGAATTTCGCACCACAATAGTGCGGGAGCTGCATAAGGAAGAGGACCTTCAGGCTATCGCTGCCTGGATTGCCGGGGCAAAGGCTTACTACCTCCAGGGCTATCAGGATTCACCTCAGGTTATTTCCCCCGGATTCTCCGCGTATACTTTAGAAGAGCTTCAGCATTTTCTGCCACTTCTTCGGGCCAGCATTCCTTCTGCTGCAATCCGGGGCGTGGAGCATTGAATCATTTATCGGGAGAAAAATATGGATTTGTATTACGAGACAGAGCGGTTGACGCTCCAGATACTTTTAGAAAAGGATGCTGGCCGGGTGCTGGATTTTTACCTGCAAAATCAGGCGGTATTTGAAGCACGGGAGCCCAGCCGTCCCGCCAATTTTTATACCCGCGAATATCAGGCCACGCTGCTTCGGGCAGAATTTCAGATGGTTATGAGGCAGCACGGAGTACGGTTCTGGATTTTTGAAAAGGCCAATCCCGGGCAGATTGTGGGCACAGTTTCTTTTCAGAATGTTATCCGCTCCGTATATCAGAGCTGCCAGATTGGCTACAAGCTGGACCAGGCATACTGGCACCGGGGCTATGCCCGGGAAGCCATCCTAAGGGTCATACCTGTGGCACTCAAGGAGCTTCATTTGCACCGGATAGAGGCTTTGGTGCTGCCGGACAATCTGCCCTCCATCCGGCTTCTGGAGGGGCTGGGCTTTGAGCGGGAGGGCGTGTGCCGAAGCTGT
>CAPNGW010000310.1:2020-3318 GCA_948665105.1 uncultured Lachnospiraceae bacterium | reverse complement strand
TCACTTCCACTTCTTCTCCAAGCTTTCCCGTCCGCGTCTCCGGCGTTTTGATGCTCTTTCCGTCCGTGTCATACCACTCTACGGTATAACCAGCATTACGAATAACCTTTGTAAAGTACAGTTTCAATACCGTTCCGCTTTCATCCAGCATCTTGGATTTTACGTTTCGGGTATCATCGGCGGCATAGGTATAGTCATCTATGTCCTCTTTGTCCGCTTCCGTCACTTCCACCTTTTCTCCAAGCTTTCCTTTCCGCGTCTCCGGACTCTTAATGCTATGCCCGTCGTCTGCATCATACCACTCTACGGTATAATCAGCCTTATCCTTTCTAAAATACAGTCTCAGTACTGTCCTTGTTGCTTCCAGCTTGGCAGATTTAATATTTCCAAAATTCTTTGTATCAAAGGTGTAATCATCTATATCTGCTTTGTCCTCATCTGTCACCTGCACTTCCTCACCAACAGTGCCCTGACGGGTCTCCGCTTCTCTGATGACTTCCCCATCTACGTTGTACCACTCTACCTTATACTCAGCAATTTCAGCTCGGTTTTCTCCAGTTCCGAATTCCGCCCCGCCACTCTGCCTGTCCGCCAGAGTCTGGAAACGTACCATGTCATCCTCCATGCCAGGGTAGCCATAATAATTCTCCAGCAATGTGTCTAACAGTGCGGATGCCTGCATCGCCAAAGCAAAGTATTCCTCCTGATTCTCCTCTGTCAGTTCAAAAGCCTCCATAGCATCCAACAGGCTGCGCAGCTGCCATACTTCCTCAGGAATCTCTTCGTCCTCAGCAACAGGTGTCTCTTCTTCTACTACTATATCTTCTATCTCGTTCTCTGTATTCAACGTATTACCAATATTGTTTACAGAGTCATCCGGTTTCGTCTCGTCCAGGTCTTCCGGCGAACCATTTCCACCTCCTAAACCATTATCATCTAATGGCTTATCCAGCGAAACATCGTCTTTGTCTGTGTCAGACGGGTTGCCTGTATCGACCGGGGGAGCCGCATCGACCGGAATATTTGTATCGGCCGGGGGTACTGCATCAACCGGGGGAGCCGTATTGATTGGAGGCACCGTATCAACCGGAGTATCCATATCAACCGAAGGCACCACATCAATTGAAGTATCCGCATCGGCCGGAATATTCGTATTCATCGGGGTATCTGTACTAGCCGTACTACTTGTCTCGGCTACCCCCCCCTGTCCGGCCTCCCCATCGGCCTGATTTACATTTTCCGCTGCCGGAATATCATCGGCAAAAGCGGAAATCGACATGCCCATACACAGTGTAAAA
>CAPNGW010000310.1:0-1994 GCA_948665105.1 uncultured Lachnospiraceae bacterium | reverse complement strand
CGCAAGATAACGCCTAATAGTCTTTTTCTTTATTTTCATAACATTTCTTCCTTTCTTTGCACAATAAATCTCACTCGAATGCAAAGCTTCGGCGGCCAGGCTGACCTAACGCTTTTTTGCGCCTTAGTCCCTATAGCTTTGCGCCCCGTCGTTTCCGGCGGTTTGCCAACTGATTCACGTTCTATCACGCGGGCCGTCCTTTTCTTCCGCTCCGCTACCCAACGGCCCAGATAACGAAGCACCGAAAACCGGTGGACTCATATCCGGCAAATACGCTCTTTCCATGCCCTCTCCTTCCTATATCTGCTAAACGTTCGCAATATGTTTTATAGAAATTTTATTTCGTCTAAAACCTTGCGGAAAATATGTGATACAATTTAATTATATATGGAAAATTTAGGAAAGACAATACCATTTTATGCTTGAGTTTCCGCAGTTTTATCCACACGGTCCTGATTTTATGAGTATCATAATGAACAACTTTCAAAAAATGACCAAAATATAAGGAATCTCATTCCCTTTTGATGTAAAATTAAGCTACCAAACAAAAATCTTACTAAACAAAAAAGAAAGGATTCCCTATGCCTTATTTTACATCAAATACTTACTCTTTAAAACGAAAAATTTTAACCTTTACAAATAAAATTTCAAAACACCTTTCAAAGCCCGAAAGGAAATTTGTGGCTGACATTACTTATGGTATGTTAGCTTCCGGCAGCTGCCTTCTGACCGATGTTGTGGACCAGCTTCACGAACCCTCTAAAAAAATAAACATTGTTGACCGTTTGTCCAGACACCTTGACAAAGGAACCCCGGCACCTGCGGCTGCTTCCTATCTCCAACTGGTAAAAAAGATGGTGCCTGCCGAACCTGTCATCCATATTGATGACAGCGATGTTGTAAAACCTGGTGGCTATAAATTCGAAGCCTTGGGTATTGTCAGGGATGGCTCTGAAAGCACTGCCACAAAAAATGTTTATAAGAAGGGCTACCATGTGACAGAAGCCTGTGTCCTTACAACCAGCAATCATCCTGTCAGCATTTTCTCCCACATCCATTCTTCACTGGAAAAAGGCTATAAGTCTGCAAATACAATTACCTTCCATGCCATAGAGCAGGGGGCTGCCCTTTTTGGTAAAGCAACTTTTGCCATGGACAGGGGGTACGATGACAATAAGATGTTTTTAAAACTGGATGAACTTGGCCAGGATTATGTCATCCGCCTGACCGCCAGGCGCAAGCTGCTGTACCATAATAAATGGACAATGGCTACAGAACTCCGCAGCCGCAGGAAAGGCAAAGTCAAGACCAGTGTGTTTTACAAAGGGAAAGAACAGGAGGCCTACCTCTCCCATGTAAAAGTACAGATCACTGCCTCCAAAAAAGATATTTACCTGGTGCTTGTTTATGGCATTACCGAACATCCAATGATGCTTGCCACCAACAAAGAAATCAAATCCAAAGATGATGTGGTCCGGGTGGCAAGAACCTACTTCTCACGCTGGAAAATCGAAGAATATTTCCGCTGCAAAAAGCAGATGTTCCAGTTTGAAAAATTTCGTGTGCGCAGGCTGAAAGCAATCAACGCACTTAACTTTTATATCACCTTATGCATGGCGTTTCTTGCAATAATCTCCATGGAGTCAGAAACCAATGCCCTTAAGGTTTCCATCATAAAGACAGCAGACCCTGTAAAGGAAAAAGTTTTCTTCTGCTATTACCGGCTGGCAAAAGGCATCTCAGGCATACTTTCCTATGCAAAAGAGGGCGTCAGGCTCTGGTTCAGGACAAAGCGTCCTGCATACCGTCAGCTCTGCCTTAAGCTGGTTGTTTAAATAGATAAAAGAATATGTCTCCCAAAGTCCGGTTCCGGCGGGGCTTATTAAGGTGCCTCTAATCAAGAAACTGCCATTCTTATCATCTCGAAAATCAGGCGGACTGGTGCTTGGGGTAGGCATATCCATTTATCAATTACAATTTGCGGAAACTCAAGC
>CAPNGW010000309.1 GCA_948665105.1 uncultured Lachnospiraceae bacterium | reverse complement strand
GCTTCGGGTGGGGGCGGTATCCATCGTTTTCTATTCCCTGTCCACCTTGTCCAACGCCATTTTGCAGGGCATTAACCAGATGCGAAAGCCGGTCATCCATGCCGTTGTGGCACTGCTGCTACATATCGGCGTACTTCTGGCGCTGATGCTGGGGCTGGATTTCAACATTTACGCGGTGGTGATTGCAAATACCTTCTTTTCCTTTGTCATGTGCATTTTAAACGGTCTTTCCATCCGCAGATGCATCCATTATCGGCAGGAAATTGTAAAAACCTTTCTCATTCCCATGGTCGCCTCGGCAGTGATGGGAGGCGTAGTGTTCGGTATATATTACCTGATGGAAATGGGTACAGGAAGCGGCATCGCCGCTACGGTGGTATCCATGTGCGGGGGCGTACTGGTTTACGGTCTGTTGCTCTTGTTATTTAAAGGCCTTGGGGAGGAGGAGCTTTTGGCCTTTCCCGGAGGGAGGATTCTGGTAAAAGCAATAAAAAAGCTGCATTTATTAAGATAATTCTGTTTTTTTGAATAAAATACCAAAATATGGCGGATACTGGTGATAAAGGAGTTGCATCATGAAGAAATCAACCAGTATCCGTTTATTTTTAATTTTGGCTGTGGTCTTGTGCGGCAGCGCTTACGCCATCGGCTATTATTACAGTGTATACCAGTGGGAAAAACGCATGGCCAGGGAGCCTTATTTGGCAGAGCAGCAGCTCTCGGAAAAACCAGAGGAGGAGAATTCAAGCCCGGTGGCAACTGCGCCCTACCAATATGTTCTTAGGGAGCAGGACGGCTATATCACCGTCTACTACGCCGATCAGGAGACAGTTTATTCCATTACGGATATTCCTGTAAAATCTCTTTCCATCCGGCTTCAGCAAGAAATCGCACAGGGAAAGTTTATCTACAGCGAAGAGGAGCTCTACAATTTTCTGGAGAGCCATTCCAGCTAAGACCCCATCGCATCATGGAAGTCCTGTGTGAACAGTAACGAAATATCCGCTGACACAGAAAGTGAACCTCACTTTTCTGTTGAATGTTCTGCCTCGGTGTGCTATACTTTTTATCATATAGGAAATTCCTTTGGAGAGGAAATTCCTTTGGAGAGGACATTACCATGAACGGGACTTATGATGTTATCGTAGTGGGAGCAGGTGCTTCGGGAATGACCGCAGCCATCAGCGCAGCGCGATGTGGCAGAAGGACTGCTCTCCTGGAACATATGGAGTGTGCAGGTAAAAAGATTCTGTCCACCGGCAATGGAAAATGCAATTTTACCAATCAAGTGCAGGGTATGGAGTGTTACAGAGGCCAGGACCCTGCCTTTGTATTGCCAGTCTTAAAGCAGTTCGGCCTTGATGAGACCCTGGATTTCTTTCAGGAACTCGGTATCTGGCCCAGAGTAAAGCGTGGCGGATACTATTATCCGGCCAGCGGACAGGCATCCTCGGTCCGGGACGCACTGCTTCTGGAGCTATTGAGGCTTAAGGTTTCCGTGCACTACGGCATAGGTATCCGCTCCATTCACAAGCAGGAGGATACCTTTTGCTTCGAGACGAAGCAAGGCTGCTTTCACAGTAAGGCTTGTATCATTTGCACAGGTGGAAAAGCTGCCAAAAAGACGGGAAGTGACGGCAGCGGAATTCCATATATTGTGGGCTTTGGCCATAAGGTGTCAGATTTTGTACCTGCCCTTGTCCAATTGCAGGGAAAGCAGTCATTTTTGAAAGAACTTGCAGGAATTCGTGCAGAGGCTTTGCTCCGGCTTTATGCAAATTGCACAATGATATCGGAAGACCGGGGAGAGCTCCAGTTGACAGAATTTGGTGTCTCAGGAATCCCGGCCTTTCAGGTGAGCCGATACGGCGTTTATGCCCTTTTAAAGGGGCAGACAGTCCATGTGACCGTTGACTTTGCTCCGGATGTGGAGGGGGAGGAGCTGAAGGAATTCCTCCGGCGTCAAAAAAAGCGGAACCCTCAAGGGAGTCTTTTTGATGCATTGATTGGGTTATGGCCCGGAAAGCTGACGCCGGTGCTGTTTCGGGAGGCAAAGCTTTCTGAGAAGATAAGGCTTAAGCAATGTGGAGAAGAAGAATTTGAAGCCCTGCTCCGTCAGGCCAAGGGGCTTCGGATTGATATTGTGGGAAGCAAGTCCTTTGATGCCGCCCAGGTTTGTGCCGGGGGAGTGTGTACGGACCAGATTAATCCCCACACCATGGAATCCAGGCTGGTGCCCGGACTTTTCTTTGCCGGGGAGGTGGTGGACATTGACGGAATGTGCGGTGGCTACAATCTGCAGTGGGCCTGGTCCAGCGGATGGGTGGCAGGACAGTACGGAGGAAGCAAATGATTCGTGTTACGCAGATGAAAATGCCCCTATGCCACACCCAGGGGGAGTTAAAGCGGAAACTGGCAAAGACACTGAAGGTTTCCGAACACCATATAAAAGCATACAAAATCAGGAAACGCTCCATAGACGCCCGGAAAAAATCAGAGGTATTCTGGGTTTACACTCTGGATGCAGCAGTGGAGGAAGAATGGAAAATTTTAAAAAAGGTTAACAGAAACAATATTATGTTAACTAATGAGCCGGAATACTGTTTTCCGCCCAGAGGAAGTGCAGATTTAAGCCGTCCTCCTGTGGTGATTGGAAGCGGGCCTTCCGGATTGTTCTGCGCATACGCTCTGGCCAGGATGGGATATGCTCCCCTAATCATTGAGCGTGGAAAGGAGATTTCTGCCCGGAAGCAGGATGTGGAGCTGTTCTGGAAGGAGAACCGGTTAAACCTAGAGTCCAACGTGCAATTCGGTGAAGGCGGAGCCGGAACATTCTCCGACGGGAAGCTGAATACCCTGGTGAAGGATGTGGCAGGAAGAAGCAGAATGGTCCTTGAGACTTTTATAGAATACGGTGCTCCAGAGAATATCGCCTATGACAGTAAGCCCCACATCGGAACCGACATTCTGACCAACGTAATTCGGAACATGCGTGAAGCTATTATTAAGATGGGCGGTGTTTTTCTCTTTGAGACTTGCTTAGTGGGCTTTGAGTGGGAGAGGGATCATGTTGCCGCTGTGCGTTTGAAACGGACGGGGAGCGACAGCGGAAATAACGAGGAATTTTTAATTGAAACTCAGGTGGCAGTCCTTGCCATCGGCCACAGCGCAAGGGATACCTTTCAGATGCTCAAGGACCAGGGCTTTGCCATGGATGCAAAAGCCTTTGCTGTGGGACTTCGTGTGGAGCATTCGCAAGTCTTTATCAATGAACACCAGTACGGGCCCCAGGCCATGAAGCTGTTGCCGGCGGCTCCCTACAAGCTGACTGCAAGGCTCA
>CAPNGW010000308.1 GCA_948665105.1 uncultured Lachnospiraceae bacterium | reverse complement strand
CATCAATGCCGCAAGGACCCCGATATGTAACACAAGTGCAATGGCCGCATTCTTCACCGGGACATTCATGCGGTTAATGCCTTGGAGAATCCCGTTGCTTAAGGTGGAAAGGGAGTAAAATACAATGGAAACTGCCCCAATCTGCATCATATGCGCCGGGAGCTTTCGGCTGTCATGGAACAGAAGCTGCAAAATCGGGGAGGCCAAAACCCCCATGCCAACGTCGCAGGGAATGGCAATCACCATAATGAAGCGTATGGAATAAGCTACTTTCCGCTTGACCTGCGGGATGTCCTTTGCCGCAAAAGCCGTAGAAAGGCTTGGGACGCTGGAGGCAGATACCGAGGAGGCAATGGCAATCGGCACATTCACCAGCACCTTGTATTCGCCCACGTAAACGCCCCACATGGTACTGTAAGCCACTTCCTCATACTCCTGTATATCCGCGATATTTTTAAAAATTCCCTGATCAATAATGGCACTGATGTTGTAGATGGTGGTGCTAAGGAGCACGGGGATGATGGTAAGTATCAGCACCCCGAATACCTGTCCGTAGCTCTCTTTCTTCCTGGATATGTCATGCTTCATCTGCCGCTTGAAAACCGGCCGGTATATCACAAACACAAACAGAACGAATCCCAGGGCAAAGAGGGCGCCTATGCTGGTTCCAATGGTGCCCCCCGCCGCGCCGTAAGCCTCTCCATAATGTCCGGAGTTACCCAGCACTGCCCCTACTCTGGAGCCGTATCCGTACAGCATATAAGCAGTCCAGATGCTGACCACAGCGTTGACCACCTGCTCAATCAGCTGGGACACGGCGCTGGGCATCATGGTACCCATTCCCTGGAAGAAGCCCCGGATAACTCCCAGTATGGCAACCACAAATAAGGTGGGAGCCAGTACCTGAAGGGCAAAAATGCTAAGGGGGGTCTTTAACAGCTCCGTGATTACTCCTGCACCAAAATAGACAAGCAGACCTGCCGCTGCCCCGGATAATAGTGCGAAAAGCAGGGCTCCCTTGAAAATGCGATATGCATTTTTCCGCTGCCCCCTGGCCACCCGGGTGGAAACCAGTTTTGAAACAGCCAAAGGCAGACTGTAGGAGGAAATCAGCAGTAGAATGCTGTACACCTCCATAGCTGCCCCGTAATAATCGTTTCCAACATCTCCGATAATGGCTGTCAGAGGAATCCGGTAAATCAATCCGATGATTCTGCTGATGAGGGACGCAATAGCCAGAATTGAGCCCTGCACCAGAAAACTGGATTCATTTCTTCTCTTTGTTCCCATAAAATATCCTCAATTCTTTCATGGGCCCTTTACTCGGCCGCCCGCGCCGCAGAAAGCTCCTCCTCCGTGTCAAAGCACTGGAACCGTTCTTCATAGCTGTCCCGGACGATACATACCCATGTCTTGCCCTGGTTGATTACAATCTCCTGGCCGGAAGCGTCAAAGTAACGGGCCGGAGAATTTTCATCGGCTTTGGTCCAGGTGATGTCAATCATCTTGCCGTTGGTGATATATTTGCCCTTGCCTTCTCCACCGGAAGGTATGGTGCTGATATCCAGATAGCCGTTTTCATCGGCATAATCCCAGTTACAGTACTGAACAATAATATTTTTTACCTTCAGCTGCTCTTCTGTAGCCGCATCCATTTGCTCCTGCTTAAATTCATACCGGTAATAAAGGCCTTCCTCCTCATTGTAGACAAACCAGGGCTTGTTCACAAAATAACCGGGACTTACCACCAGTGCGTCAGCACCGTCAGCAAGCTCCACCGGAGCCTCATCCTCCGCAAAAATATAATGGCCTTCATAGCCCTCCTCATAGGTGGTGCGATAGCCTTTGGTCTCCGCCGCCTTAAGAAGGCCTTCTCCGGAGGTAAAGGCATTGTGGGGTGACTTCCGGTTGGGATCCCGGTAGAAAGAGCTCTCTATGGTGTAATCCGCGCCGCTGATGTTGTTGACATTGTCCTGCTCCAGAATGGGCTCCGCATATACAGTCTGTCCAAAATGCGCGTACATGGCATCGAATTCCTGGGCGAAATAGATGAAATAATGGCGGCAGCTCCGCATGGAACCGATTTTCTCAAGGCCGCGAATATCCTGAAAAATGGCCATGAGACGTGTATAGGAGGCCTCCACGGGCACTTCGTATATCACGTCGGCCTTGGCAATCCCATATTGGGGCAGAGCGTCTACGGTATTTCCAATCATGATGGCATAAGGGCGGTTGCCTGCGATTTCTTCATCAATCCATTGGCCGGTGAGCCTGCTTCTGGCCATCCCCTCAGGCGCCCCCGTCTCTGCTTCCTCCTCTACCGGGGGTTCTTCCGGTTTCTCTTCCTCTTCTTCCTTCTCTACCGGGGGCTCTGGCGCTTCGTCCTTCTTCTTGCCACAGCCAAACATCAGCCCGGCCACAGCGGCCACCAGCAAAGCCATTAACATTTTACGTTTCATAATTTACGTTTACCTCCTTAATCTCTGAAAATCTGCATATTTTGCAAAATTTTTTCCTGTTTTCCTTCCATGACAGAGGCCTCCTCCGACCTCATATGGTCATACCCCAGAAGATGAAGCATACTGTGCGCAATCAGAAAAGCATATTCCCGCTTTTCGCTGTGCCCGTATGCAAAAGCCTGCTCCTTCACTCTTTGAGCACACAAAAGGATATCTCCAAGCATGGCCTCTCCGGTATCCGGATTGAAATTATTCTCCAATGCATCCACCTGGGAAAAGTCTCCAGGGCCGGGGTATTCGATGAGGGGAAAGGACAGGACGTCCGTGACCTGGTCCTGGCTGCGCTGTGTCCTGTTGACTGCGCGAATCTCCTCCTCCGTTACCAGAAGCACATTCACTTCCGTTTCAAAGGGAAAGTTCTCCATATCCAGAACAGCCTCCACCACCTGTTCGGCCAGTTCCCTGTAAGGGAAATCAAATTCCTGTCCACTTTCATTTTCCATGGTTACTGTCATAAAGCTGCGCCTCCTTAATCAAAAAGTCCCGGATGAGCAGATAAAGGTTCATGCTCAGTCCCGATTTATCGTAAAGGCCCTTGGCCGAATTTTCATTTAAGGTCTGATATACCACAATATCCTGATTCCAGCTGCTGGATAAGGTATTGGAATCCAGAACGTCAAATTTGGCCACCACGTGATCCACGATATGTACCAATGCAGATTCCACCGTGGAAGGCAGGTACTTTTCTCCGTTATACTCGCTGAGAATGCGTACAAGCTCCGGGGGAAAGCGGTGCTTTAGCGCCACATCGATGCCATTTTCCACAAAGGGCTCTCCCTCCAGCCGTCCCACCCGGTAATACAGGCCGGCTGCAGCGGCCAGGTTCTG
>CAPNGW010000307.1 GCA_948665105.1 uncultured Lachnospiraceae bacterium | reverse complement strand
CATAGACCTCTCCCAGGAAGGCACGGACACAGTTGGCCTGGGGAAAATCCTTGGTGCCCATGCCGTAGCCGGTGGCCTCAATAATCATGGGTGGCATTTCTCCGAAGGAGGAGACAAAATGCTTTAACAGTGCTGCCCCGGTGGGGGTGCACAGCTCTCCCTGAATCTGCCCGCTGTAGATGGGGACGCCCTTTAATATTTCCGCTGTGGCGGGAGCCGGAACAGGAAGGATGCCGTGGGCACAGCGCACCGTGCCGCTCCCCACATGAATGGGAGATGCAAGGATTTTGTCCGGCTTCAGCATATGAATCAGAAGACTAAAGCTCACCACATCAGCCAGGGCATCCAATGTGCCTACCTCGTGGAAGTGTATCTGCTCTACCGTTGTATTGTGTGCCCTGGATTCGGCTTCGCCAATCAGGCCATAGACGGAAGCGGCATGATTGCGGACCTCCTCAGGCAAGGCCAGATGCGAAATTTGATGGAGCATATCCTGATAGTCCACATGAGCGTGATGCTCGTGTCCGTGGTGATGATGGTGCTCATGCTCGTGCTCGTGCCCATGCTCATGATGGTGGTGCTCAGGTTCGTGGTGATGATGGTTCTCATGCTCGTGTCCATGCTCATGGTGGTGCTCGTGCTCCTCCATATGTGAAGGCTCCTTTTCTTCCTCCCCATCCACGGTAACATACATATGTGTTCCATAGATTCCACACTTCTGCTCCCGGGTGGGATTGAGGCGGATACCGGGCAAATTCAGCTTCTGCATGACAGATAAGAACTCTTTTTTCTCCTTTTCCCCCAGCAAATCATACAGGGCGCCTGACAGCATGTCTCCGGCGGCACCCATATTACATTGAAAATACAAATATTTCATAGATAAATCTCCTTCATTTTACACGGCTTTTGACGCATTTTTTGTTGAAAACTACTGTTCCATTATAGGAGTTTTAAAGTTGCTCGTCAAGAATTTGGTAAAATTAACAAAATATTGTATTACCTGTTGACAGAGTCATGATTTCGTGGGATAATTTCCCATACAACAAAAGGTGGAATTCATTGGTAGAAGAAAGGAAAGTCAGTATGAATGAGAAAAGAATCAAACTTGCGGCTACCGAAGACGTCCAGGAATTTGTGAAGGCAGCTGGAAAATGTGACTTCGAAATCGACGCCATGTACCAAAGAGCAGTCGTTGATGCAAAGTCTCTGCTGGGTGTTTTAAGTCTGGGATTATCTAAGGAGCTAACCATCAAATACTGGGGTGAAAACCCGGCATTTGAGAATGTTGTAAAAAAGTACGCAACTATGTAGACATGATATACGAGGCACATGGCCCATGTGGCCCTGGAGACTGGTTTTGCAGAGAACCAGCCTCCTTTTTTGTTTATAGAATTCGGGAAGAATATGGTTTACATACAAACGTTTGTTTGATATAATAAGAATAATTTGGCCATCGGCCAGAGGGTCGATGAAACGGGAGATTGCAATTTCGGGAGACGAACATGGAGCAGGTTAAGATTTCCGTGAGAAATTTGGTGGAGTTCATTCTGCGGGCCGGTGATATTGATAACCGGCGGGGCAGAACGGCTCAGAAGGAGGCCATGCAGGAGGGCAGCCGGATACACCGGAAGATTCAAAGGAGAGCAGGAGCATCCTACCAGGCGGAGGTGCCTTTAAAAATATCATATGATTTTCAGGAGTATACCCTGGTAATTGAGGGTCGGGCTGACGGAATTATCACAGAGCCGGAGGAAACCACCATAGATGAAATCAAGGGAATTTACCAGGACGTATACAGCCTTACCGAGCCTGTAGCCATTCATTTGGCCCAGGCCAAATGCTATGCCTTTATTTACGGCAGTCAAAGTGAGCTTGAGGAAATCAATATACAGATGACCTACTGCAACCTGGATACGGAGGAAATCCGATATTTTAGGGAGCAGTATACCCTAGGGGAGCTTAAGGAGTGGTTTCTGGATTTGGTGGCGGCCTACCAAAAGTGGGCGGACTTTCAATATGAAGCCCGCAGAGAACGGCAGGCCTCCATTCAAGGGCTGGAGTTTCCCTTTCCCTACCGGGAAGGACAGAAGGATTTGGTGGTGGGAGTATACCGCACCGTCAGCAGGGAGAAGACCCTGTTTATTCAGGCCCCTACTGGCACAGGGAAAACCATCTCCACAGTTTTTCCTGCCGTCCGTGGGGTGGGGGAGGGCTTTGGGGAGAAGATATTCTATCTGACAGCCAAGACCATTACCAGAACAGTAGCAAAGGAGACCTTTGACATTTTGCGCAGGCAAGGGTACCGGGGCAGTGTGCTTTTGATTACCGCCAAGGAAAAGCTGTGTCTCTGTGAGGAGATGGATTGTAACCCTGTGAACTGCCCTTATGCCAGGGGACATTATGACAGGGTTAACGATGCGGTGCTTGAGCTTATAAAGAAGGAGAAGGACATTACCCGGGAGGCCCTTTTAAGGCAGGCCCAGGAGCATATGGTATGCCCCTTTGAAATGTGTCTGGATACCTCTCTGTGGGTGGATAATATTATCTGTGACTACAATTACGTTTTTGACCCTAATGTATATCTGAAACGGTTTTTTGCAGGGGAGGGCAAGGGCGACTACATTTTTCTCATCGACGAGGCCCACAATCTGGTGGAGCGGGGGCGTGAGATGTACAGCGCCCTTCTCTATAAGGAGAGCTTTCTTGAGATGAAGCGGATTTTCAAGCTTCACTCCAGAAAGGTGGTGAAGGCTCTGGAAAAATGTAATAAGGAGCTTTTGGAGATGAAGCGGGAGTGCCAGCAGTATCAGGAACTGCCAGGTATCACCGGTCTGATTTTCCCGCTGATGAATCTGGGAGCCGCGCTGGATGAATTTTTACAGAAAAATATCGAAATGCCGGAGAAGAAGCAGGTGCTGGACTTCTATCTGGAGCTTAGGCACTTTTTGAATATGCATGAGAGGCTGGATGAAAATTATGTGATTTACACCCAGCATCAGGAGGATGGAAGGTTCCTCTTGAAGCTGTACTGCGTGAATCCTTCCGCGAATCTCCAGGAGTGTCTTAACAAGGGCAGGAGCGCGGTGCTTTTTTCCGCCACCCTTTTACCCATTCAGTATTACAAGGGACTTTTGAGCACCCGGCAGGATAATTATGCGGTGTATGCCAGGTCCGTCTTTGCAAAGGAGCAGAGCCTGATTCTGGTGGCAGGCGATGTGAGCAGCAAGTATACAAGGCGGAATGAGGAGGAATTTGATCTCATTGCCTTTTACATTCAAAGAGCTATACGGGCGAAGAAAGGAAACTACATTGTGTTTTTCCCTTCCTACCGTCTGATGGAGCAGGTCCAGGAGGCTGTGCTTAAGTGG
>CAPNGW010000306.1 GCA_948665105.1 uncultured Lachnospiraceae bacterium | reverse complement strand
CACCCAGAACATGCTCCCTGGCATAGTCCTCCGCCTCCTTCAGGCTGCCCGCTGCAACCAACTCCTTAAGATGCTCAAGGCTTACCCCGGTTTGGTTTCCCTTGTCATGTCCGTCGCCGGACCAGAGCGAGTCCAGATTCAGAGGAATTTCCTCCTCCCACATTCCGCCGTATGACATGGCTCCCAAGATGCCGTTTCCCACTGGGAGTGCCTCCACCCAGTCAGAAGCCGGCTTTTCATATAATAGCTTCCACTCTTTCATTTGAATCTCAGACGCCCCCCTTCCGGCTCATCCATGCCCCGTTTGTGAAATCCGGGATAGCCACCGGATGGCCTCCCATGGCAATGGACTGCTCCGCCAGGGTACTGATACACATCCAGGAAGCCATATCATAGACATCTATGGGAGGCTGTCCCTGGTTCTTCACACACTCCACGAAATCCACATAGACAAGCCAGTCCATGCCGTCGTGGCCCTTCTTGACGCCCTTCTCATAGTACTGCTTCCATCTGGGATGCTCGTATTTCTCCCGGTACTCCTCCACATTGTCCCAGTGTTCCTTCCATTTAAAATGGTCCTTGGCGTGCTCCTCCCCCTCCAGGAACAGGGAGTGATTCTCCTCACAGTACATCCCCTTTGTTCCCTGTACGTAGAAGCCTCTGGAATAATAGCGTGGCAGGGTGGTGTCCAGGGTCAGGAGGATGGTCTCCCCGTTGGCACATTTAATGACTGTATGTACCACATCCGCCTGGTTAAATGCCGTGTCCATAAGCCCGCCATCCTCCTTACGGTTCTCCTTCACGTACTCCCGAAGCCCGTGGGCTCCGGAGGCCATGGAGGTTAAGGTCAGCATACGATTCCCCCGGTTAATATTCAAAATCCGGGCAATGGGACCAAGCTCGTGGGTGGGATAATTTTCCGTATTCCTGTGAATGTAATTGCCAAGGCGGTAATGTCGGTTCTCCTTTCCGTAGGCAATCTCCTTTCTGAGGTCGTGGCGGTAGCCGCCCTCACAATGGACGATTTTGCCCAGCACACCGTTCTTGGCCATATGCAGCACCATCATTTCATCCCGCCCGTAAACGCAGTTTTCCATCAGCATCACCGGTGTTTTGGTGCGCTCATAGGTCTCCACCAGCCGCCAGCACTCCCGGATGGAATAGGCGCCGCCCACCTCGCAGCCCACATATTTTCCGGCCTCCATTGCCTCAATACAAATATTCACATGCTGATCCCAGGAGGTGCACAGGATGACTGCGTCAATCTCCTCCATCTTCAGTATTTCCCGGTAATCGGTACAGAGTCTGGGCCGCTTCCTACCGCTGTCTTCTACGAGCTTTGCCGCCTCCTGGCAGCGGTCCATATAGATATCGCACACCGCGGGGAATTCCACATCCGGATGCTCAAGGAAAACATGCTTCAAAAGCTCATGACCTCTTGCTCCCAGACCAATCAATCCAATACTTATCTTCTCCTTCATCATTAATCTCCTCTCTTTAAAAATCCTCAAACTCAATCCCCATCATGGTAAGTCCGTGGGCCGGAGCCGTGGGACCTGCAAAGGAGCGGTCCTTCTTCTTAAGAATCTCTGCCACCGCTTCCGGCTCCATCTCCTTACCGCCCACCTGAATCAAGGTGCCGGCGATGATGCGGACCATGTTATACAAGAATCCCGCTCCCGTAATCCGAATCACAACCACGTCCCCCTGCCGCTCTACGGTGCAGGAATACACATGGCGCACCGAATCGGCTGCCTGGCTGTGGATGGAGCAGAAGCTTTTAAAGTCGTGGGTTCCCACAAGATATGATGCCGCCCGGTTCATCTTCTCCACATCCAGAGGATAGTAGTAGAAATACGTATCCCTCCGAAGGGTGGGCATGGGAAACCGGCGGTTCAGTATCCGGTATTCATAGGTCTTTTTGCTGTTGCATTTTCTGGGGTGGAAATCACCTGGCACCTCAAAGGAGGCCTGTACGGCAATATCCTCAGGCAGCCGTTGATTCAGTGCATAGGAAAGCTTGTCTGCCGGAATCCGGGTGTTGGTATCAAAAACCGCTGCATTTCCAAGAGAATGAACCCCGGAATCCGTGCGGCTTGCCCCAATCACGGTAATCTCTTCCTTTAACAGCCTGGAAAGCTGCTCATTCAGCACACTTTCAATGGTGATTCCGTTGGCCTGGACCTGCCAGCCCCTATAATTGGTTCCCTCATATGCCACAATCAGCATAATACGTTTCATCTATCCAACCTCTGTCACAGCAGCACCCACACCGCTATCATCCCTGCAAAGTAAACAAGTGTCACCAGATAGGCTGCCCCGTCCCGCTTCTTATACTTCAGGGGCTTCATCTTGGTCCGTCCCTTGCCCCCGTGGTAGCACCGGGCCTCCATGGCCATGGCCAAATCGTTGGCCCGGCGAAAGGCCGAGATAAACAGAGGCACTAAAAGGGGCACCATATTTCTGGCCTTCTTAATCAGATTCCCTGTCTCAAAATCCGCTCCCCGGGCAATCTGGGCCTTCATAATCTTGTCCGTCTCCTCCACCAGAATTGGAACAAACCGAAGGGCGATGGACATCATCATGGCAATCTCGTGAACCGGAACCTTTATCCGATTCAAGGGCCCTAAGGACTTCTCCAGTCCGTCCGTCAGCTGGTTGGGCGTGGTGGTGAGAGTCACCACCGAGGTCCCCAGAATCAGATAAATCAGGCGGACCGCCATCTTCCCTGCGCTCACAAGCCCCTCCCAGGTAATTTTGAATATCCAAAACTCCGCCACCACCCGGCCGGGAGTCAGAAACAGGTTGAACAGGGCCGTAATAATCAGAATAATCACGATGGCCCGCAGCCCCTTTATCATGTAGCTCACCGGAACCTTGGACAACCCGATGAAACCAATCAAAAATACGGTAGCCAGGCATAAGCCCACCCAGTTTTGGAAGGTAAACAGGGAAATGACATAGAGTAGTGTTGCAAACAGCTTCACTCTCGGATCCAGCTTGTGAATCACAGAATCCGCCGGATAGTATTGTCCTATGGTAATATCTCTTATCATAATTTAATTTGCTCCAAACACGTTTAGTATCGACGCCCTTGCCTCTTCCCGAGTCGTCGCATTCACATCCACCGGTAAGCCGGCTTTTCTTAACTCATGCATGAGATAGGTCACCTGGGGGGCGGCCAGTCCCACCGCCTCCAGCTCCTTATAATAAGCAAAAACCTGCCGCGGCGTTCCGTCCAGCATGACCTGGCCCTGGTTCATGACAATAAGCCTGTCCACATAATCCGCCACGTCCTCCATGCTGTGGGACACCAGGATTACCGTCATGTGAAACTCCCGATGCATCCTCTCCACCTGACTAAGAATT
>CAPNGW010000305.1 GCA_948665105.1 uncultured Lachnospiraceae bacterium | reverse complement strand
GCCGGCTTTTCCCGGTACGCTTAAGCATCCCTCGTCTCCGGTCTGCTCCCCGGAGCTTTCCAAAATCACCGGATTGATGAGAACAATGGGTCCTTCCCCCACGTCGATTACCACCAAACGCTTCAATACTCCCACCTGGGGAGCTGCCAGACCCACGCCGTTGGCATCGTAGAGGGTATCCAGCATGTCGTCAATTAATTCACGAATCCGGGGCGTCACTTCCTTGATTTCCCTGCTCTTCTTTGTCAATACCTCATCGCCCATAATGCGAATTGTTCTCAAAGCCATATTCTTTTCCTCCTTATATCTAAAATCCATTCATGGGATTAAAATCAAATTGTATGGTCACACTCTCAAACTCCCGGTGCCGGCCTGTAAATTCTTCCAGCACATCCTTGATATGAACCAGTGTCCGATAGTCCTTATGCTTAAAGTAAAGGACTTTCCGGTAAACATCGCTGATTTTGGCCACTGCCGCATCTGCTGGTCCAACCATAACAAGGCCTTCAAGCTTCCCTTGTTCCCTGGCCTGCTCTATTTTTTTGCCCAGCAAATCGGAGCAAAGCTCCGCGTACATCTGATCCCTGGATGCCACCAGCATCACCATCATATGCCACACTGGCGGATATTTCAGCAGACTACGGTACTGGATTTCCTGCTCATAAAAGTCCTGGTAGTTCTGAGCCGCCGCCTGCTCTATACTGTAATGGCCGGGGCTGTAGGTCTGTATCACTACCTGTCCCTTTTCCCTTCCCCGTCCTGCCCGGCCTGCCGCCTGAGTCAGAAGCTGGAAGGTGCGCTCCGCACCATGGTAATCGCTGGTATGTAAGGATAAATCCGCCGCCAGTATTCCCACCAGCGTCACATCCGGAAAATCATGGCCCTTCACAATCATCTGGGTGCCGATTAAGATGTCGGCTTCCCTGTTGGCAAAGGCGGAGAGAATCCTTTCATATCCATCCTTCATCCGTGTGGTATCCAAATCCATCCGAAGGACCCTGGCATGGGGGAAACGCTCCTTGACTATCTGCTCAATCTTCTGGGTGCCGGCCTTAAAGGCGCTTAAATATTTGGAGCCGCAGGAGGGACATATTTTCACCGCAGGCTCCTGATAGCCGCAATAGTGGCAGACCATTCTTGCGTTGTTGTGCTGGCTTAGAGACACGTCACAGTGGGGGCACCTAAGCACATGGCCGCACTCCCGGCAGGATACAAAGCCTGAAATTCCCCTGCGGTTGAGAAAAAGCATGGTCTGCTGACCCTTCTTTAACCGATCCTCCATCAGCTCCTGAAGCCGTTCACTTAAGATGGAGCGGTTGCCCTGCTTTAATTCCTCCCGCAAGTCAATGATTTCACAGGTTGGAAGCGGTTTTTCCTCAATCCGGGCCGTAAGCTCCAGCAGCTGATACTCCCCCTGCCTTGCTTTATAATAGCTTTCCAGGGACGGTGTTGCGGAGCCTAAAACCACACTGGCCCCCTCCTGTCTTGCCCGCTCAATGGCTGTCTCTCTGGCATGGTAGCGGGGAATGGTCTCACTTTTATAGGAGGCCTCATGTTCTTCATCTATGATGATATACCCTAAATTTGAAAACGGTGTGAACAAGGCGGACCTTGGGCCGATCATCACATCAAGCTGTCCGTTTTTGGCCCGCAGGAATTGGTCATAGCGCTCTCCGGCTGACATTTTGGAGTGAAGGACAGAAACACGTTCTCCAAATCGTTGGTAGAACCGCATGAGTGTCTGATAGGTCAACGCAATCTCAGGTATCAGCACAATGGCCTGGCGGCCTTCAGCCACCGCCCTGGCAATCAGTTCAATGTAGACGGCTGTCTTGCCGCTGCCGGTGACCCCGTAAAGCAAGAAGGTGTTATAATGTGCCTTCTTATAATCTTCCGTTATTGTATTTACGATTTGCTGCTGTTCCCGGTTTAAGGTGAAATGCCGGTCTTTTCCGTTTCTTTCTTCCTCCGTCACAAAGGAAATGGGATTCCGGTAAACCTGCTCCTTTTCCACCATGACAAGGCCCATCTTCTCCATGGCCCGAATCACAGCCGATGTGATATTCAGCTTACCAGTCACAACCTCATAAGGAATCTCAGGCGTATCCAGCAACGCTTCCAGCAGCCGGGCACGGGCCGTATTGTGCTTTTTCTGAAGCTGCAAAAGCTGCTCCTGGCCAGCTTTCCTGGAAACTGCCAGCGCCACCCTCTTCTTCTCCTTCTGTCTGGTTTTCTGACGGACCGGAAGCACTGTTTTTAACGCCTGGTTCATGGTTCCACCGTAATTTTCCTTGATCCAGGCCGCCAGCGCAATCAGCCGTGCCTCCACGGGGATTCCCTCCATATCAATGGCCGTAATTTCCTTCATCCGCTCCTGGTCGAACTCCGCCTCATCGGTAACCTCAATCACATAGCCTCTGGTGGCACGGTTCCCGTTGCCGAAGGGAACCAGCACCTGCATCCCCGGACGGAGCTGTTTCTTCATGGCCTCCGGCACCCGGTACTGAAAGGGCCGGTCTAATTTTTCATGTGAAATATCTATAATAATATTGGCATACGCTGCCATCTGCTCACCGCCTGTAAATTCTGATGTTTCCTTAATATAATGTCATTAACCCCAAGGTTTTAATAAGTATCACGTTTATTCATTATATGCTATTCCCAGGGATTTTACAAGTGCAAGCGCGAATCGGTTTTTACACCCATAAGCCATTGCAAAATCTGAGCTCCTTATTTGTCAGGCAGTTCATAAATATTACATTCCTGGCAATACTATTCCCATGAGAAAAAAATTTTTAATTTGCGGACTTACCGGCTGGTGTATGGAAATCCTTTTTACCGCCTTCGATTCCTTTCGCCGCCGGGAATTGAAACTTATGGGAAAAACCTCTGTTTGGATGTTTCCCATCTATGGGTTTGCCGTGCTGGTGGGCCCTGCCTATTCCATCATAAAAAAATTACCCACACTGCTTCGGGGAATGATTTATTCTGCGGGATTTTTTACTGTGGAATTTATAAGCGGCTCCTTCTTGAAAAAGAGGGGCCTCTGTCCCTGGGACTACAGCAAGGCCAAAAGTAATGTGAACGGAGTCATCCGTCTGGACTACGCCCCTTTTTGGATGGTGGCGGGACTGATATTTGAGCGGATTCTGACAAAAAAGGAAAACGCCTGACATCACTGCCAGGCATTTTTTACCCTCTTTCGCTTGTCCACGCACCGCTCATTCTTGTTGGCGAAGGCGTGGACCCGGGCCTCCAAGAGCACCTTACGCCCCTGGGGATTTCTGGTGTAAATAAGCTCATAGGGACCGATATATCTGCGAAGGCTGTCTGTGAACAACAGGGCGTCCTCCTTGCGCCTGCCAAACAGCTC